>JACCYV010000087.1 GCA_013696305.1 Nitrospira sp. | reverse complement strand
CAGAAAAGCGGGGGAGACGGCGAGCGGCCCGTGATTCACAGCAAGTCCTCCTCGGAATCATTCATGCCGGCTGCTGTCGGCCCGGCATCGATTCGAAGCGTGGAAAATCGAACAGTTCGCGATCCAGCAGCAACGGGGGAGCCACGTTGGAAAGGGCCGCGAACATGCTGTCGTTGGAGTGTGGGAATCGCTCGTTCCACTCGCGAAGTAGCGTCTTGATTTGTTTCCGTTTAAAATCCTCCTGGGAGCCGCAGAGGTCGCAGGGGATGATCGGAAATCGGAGCAAGGCGGCATATCGCTCCAAGTCCGCCTCTTTGACATAGGCCAATGGGCGTATCACCAGATGACGGCCGCTCTTGGAGCGTAACTTCGGCGGCATCGTCTTCAGCTTGCCCGTAAAAAAAAATTGAGCAGGAGTGTCTCAAGGATATCATCACGGTGATGGCCGAGCGCAATCTTGGTTGCGCCCAACTCCGTGGCGAGTCGGTAGAGATGGCCGCGCCGTAGACGGGAGCAGAGTGAACAGGTGGTCTGGCAGGCGTTTGACGACCGAATAGGTATCCCGTGTTTCAATGTGAAAAGCGACGCCGCGCCGAGTGACATAATCAGGAAGCACCTGGGCGGGAAAGCCAGGCTGCTTTTGATCCAGATTGACGGCGATGAGATCAAAATCAATCGGCGCGCGGCGTCGCAACGACAGCAGAAACTCCAGAAGTCCGTAACTGTCCCTTGCATCCTGACAGACACACCATCACCTTATCGCCATCCTCTATCATGCGGTAATCGGCGACAGCTTGTCCCGTGAGGTGGCAGAGTTTTATCTGAAGCTTCTCGATCTCGTCGGTGTGTGAGGCCGGCTGAATGAGACTTGCAGAGGGAGATGGAGGGGTGCTTTGCATGGAAGCATTGTATCCGAAGAGGGGGAGGGAGTGGGATCCCTTGTTGTGTCTGTCGTCGAATGGATTGAAGGTTTCTCGGAGGGTTTTCTTCTGGTTTCCGCAAGCTCAGGGTTTGATCGAAACCGCATATCGCGCTCAGCGAAGGGCTACTCCCGGCAAAATTTCAATGGAATGCTATAGTTGATAAAGAACAAAAAGGCCTCGAACGGGGCATTTTGGTGATTGAACGATGGGGCGAACGGCAATTCAGCAAGGGCAACGGTCACGGACCGTCGATCCGGCACCGGAATGGACGGAATGGAGCGACGAACAGCTTCTCGATTTGCGCATGCGCGACCTGCGGTTGGGGTTGCAAGGCAACTTCTATGAGGAGCCGATTGCACAGCTCCATCGTGAATTGCAGGCGCGCGGACTCCCTTTCCGCCCGCATGTCTGGCTGTCAGACGAATGGTTCACGCCGGACGGTGTGCCTGGTATTGCCGTGCCGTTCTATCTCGCGCATCCCCGGCTGGCGAAATTGGAAGCCAGTCAAATGTTGGAAGTGGAAGGCGGCACGACGGACTGGTGTATGCGGATCCTGCGGCATGAGGCCGGCCACGCCATTGAAAACGCGTACTTGCTGCGCCGCCGCCGCCGCAGGCAGAAACTATTTGGCCGATCGTCTCAGCCGTACCCCACCTATTACACACCGCGGCCCTACAGCCGGAGTTTCGTGCATCACCTGGATGTGTGGTACGCCCAGAGTCATCCGGACGAAGACTTCGCGGAGACGTTTGCGGTGTGGCTCGATCCAGGATCGCTCTGGAAGGAGCGTTATCGGGGGTGGCCGGTGATGAAGAAACTGGAGTTCATGGAGCGGCTCATGGACGAATTGGCCGGAACGGCCCCGATCGTGACCGGGCGCCAGCAGGTCGACCCCCTGCCGCGCATGTACAAAACGCTGCGCGACCACTATGAGGAGAAACGGAAACATTATGGGATAGGTCGCACGCCGTCGTACGACACGGATTTGAGAAAGTTGTTCTCCGACGCGCCGGCCTACGCAAAAAATCAAACCGCTGCTGAATTTCTCCACCGGACCAGGAAAGAAACTCGCCGTCGTGTCGCAGAATGGACGGGGGAATATCAATACACCATCGATCAAGTGTTAGAAGGCATGATCGAGCGGTGTCAGGCGTTGAAACTGCATCTGACATTGCAGAAAGAGCAAGCCAAACTGGATTTTGCGATTCTCCTGACCGTACAAACCATGAACTTTCTTCACAGCGGCCGGCACAAGGTGGCGTTATGAGACGACTGCGTATTCTCGTGTTGATGCACAAAGACCTCGTTCCCCCGGAGCAACTCAACGGGCACGATCCGGAGGTTGCCGCATGGAAGACCGAGTACGATGTGGTCTCTACCTTGCAGAAGCTGGGGCACGATGTGCGGGCGCTCGGGGTGAAAAGCGATCTGGAAGTCATCCGCGCGGCGGTGGAGGATTGGAAACCGCACATTGCGTTCAACTTATTGGAAGAGTTCGACGGTATGGCGGTCTATGACCAGAACGTCGTTTCGTACCTCGAATTGATGCGTATTCCCTATACGGGGTGTAATCCGCGCGGTCTCATGCTGGCACGGGACAAAGCCCTGGCCAAGCAAGTGATGTCGTACCATCGCATTCCTTATCCAGAGTTTATCGTGGTCCCGCTCCACCGCATTGTCCGCCGGCCCAAACATCTGGTCTTCCCTTTGATCGTCAAGTCAGTCAGCGAAGAGGCGTCGCTGGGGATTTCACAAGCCTCCATCGTAGAGGATGACGACAGACTGCGGGAACGGGTGGCGTTTATCCACGACAATGTCGGCACCGGCGCGCTGATCGAGCGTTATATCGAGGGGCGGGAGCTCTATGTCGGCGTGATGGGCAATGCTCATCTACAAGTCTTTCCGGTCTGGGAATTGATGATGGACAAGATGCCGGACGAAGCGAAGCGGATCGCGACCGAACGTGTGAAATGGAGCCGCAAGTATCAGGATAAGTACGGTATCCGGTCGTGCGAAGCGAGAGATTTACCGGCGGGAGTCGTCGATCACATTCAGCATCTGGCCAAGCGCGTCTATCGCGCGTTGGGCCTCAGTGGCTATGCCCGGATCGACATGCGAATGGACCAAGCCGGCATCGTCTATGTGTTAGAGGCCAATCCCAACCCCCAGATCGCCACCGGCGAAGACTTTGCCGACTCAGCCGAAAAAGCGAATCTCGCCTACAAAGACCTGCTGCAGGAATTGTTGCATGTGGGCCTGCGGTGGCGCCCCGCCCAAGCCGCCTGACGGATGTTGAAACGGGCTTGCGGCGGCGTTCTCGCTTCGCTCAGGCCCTCAACGTACCGCGCACCAAGTACGCCTCGGGCCTTTCCTCGCTGCGGTCTTGCCGCAAGACCCGTTTGAACATCCTCAGG
>JACCYV010000082.1 GCA_013696305.1 Nitrospira sp. | reverse complement strand
TGCGTGGTCTCCACCGACCATCCGGCCATCGCCAAAGTGGCGCGAGACCATCGAACTGAGGTTATCGATCGGCCCGCAAACCTCGCCACCGATCAGGCGCCGACGGAATGGGCGCTATTGCAGGTCTTGGAAGTGTTGGGTAAGGCAGGCTATCGGCCCGAGTATGTGGTGACCCTGGAGCCGACCTCTCCGTTCAGGACGACGGCGTTGATCGATCGGTGCATCGAAGCGGCGGTTGAGCATCAGGACGTGGATTGCGTCATGACGGTGACGGAAACCCGCAAATGTTATGGACGGCTGGAAAACGGGCGTTTCGAATATCTGTTTCCTGACCAGCCGCGCCGCCGGCAGGAGCGCCGGTCATTGTACGAGGAAAGCAGCACGGTCTACGTGACGAGGACCAGCGCGCTGGAGCGCGATCGTTCCGTGCTGGGGCGGACGCGGTATGGCCTGGTGGTGGAAGATCCGCGCGAAGCCATCGACATCAACGACCCCCTGGACTTCATCGTAGCGGAAGCGGTGCTCGCGCAACGCCTTATGGAGGAGCAGCATGGCTGAGATCACGCCTATTCAAATCGGTCCCTATCGCATCGGACCAGACCATGCCCCGCTGGTCATTGCAGAGGCGGCGGTCAACCATCAGGGCGATTTTGAAACGGCCAGGCGCATGGTCTACATCGCCCATGCCATGGGCGCGCATATCATCAAGTTCCAGATCCATGTGCTGGACAATGAGATGCTCCGCGATACACCGCAATCCGGCAATTTCGCCGAGCCGCTCTACGTGACATTGGATAAGACGAACTTCTCCGTCGATCAGCACCGTGAACTCAAGCAACTGTGCGAATCGTTGGGCGTGTTGTATTTGTGCACGCCGTTCAGCCGGGTGGGAGCGGATATCCTCGAAGAGCTCGGCGTGGCGGCCTACAAGACCGGGTCCGGTGAACTGACCAACCTGCCGCTCATCGAACACATCGGCCGGAAGGGGAAGCCGATGATCGTTTCGACCGGCATGTGCACGGTCGAAGAGGTGGGGGAGACGGTCGCCCTCTTAAAAAGGCTGAAGACCCCGTTCGCCTTGACCCATTGCGTCTCCGCATACCCGACTCCGTATGATCGGGTCAACCTGGGCATGATTGGAAAATATCGCGACCTCTTTTCCGTCCCGATCGGCTTGTCGGATCATTCGCGGGGAATCTACACGGCGATCGGCGCCGTGGCGCTCGGGGCCTGTGTCGTGGAGAAACACTTTACACTGGACCGGCAGCAGCCGGGCCCGGATCATCCGGTGTCGATCGAGCCGGATGAGTTGAGTGAATTGGTCACGGGGGTGGATGCCGTGTTTCGAGCGAGAGGGTCCGATCGTGAGATTTTTCCGGAAGAGCAGGAGATTGTGGCCTGGGCTCGGGAAAGCGTCGTTTCAGAAGTGGCGATCACCCGTGGCAGCGTGATTACCAAGGAGATGGTCTGGGTGAAACGTCCGAGCCCCGGACCCGGTGTCGTCGCGGCCAAGGATCTTGGAAAAGTTATCGGCAAAACGGCGCAGGTCGACATTCCCAAGGACAGCCAGATTCGCTGGGAGCAGTTGAACGCATGACCCCGCGCAAGATCGCCGTCGTATCCGAAGCCCGGGCAACGTATGGGTACGTCAAGAATGTGATGCAGCTCATCCAGCGGTCCGAGCGGCTGGAACTCCAGCTCGTCGTGACCGGCATGCACCTGTTGAAAGAATACGGGTCGTCGATCGATGAGATGCTGCGGGATGGGTTCACACCGGTGGCGCGTGTGGAGATGTATGTGGGAGGGGATACGCCGACGGCCTGGTCGAAATCGCTCGGCGTCGAAATGCAAGGGCTCGCGCAGGTGTTCGATATGCTGAAGCCGGATCTGCTGCTGGTGGCGGGCGACCGGGCGGAGATCCTGGCCGCGACCGTGACCGCGGCTTACATGAACATTCCCATTGCGCACATACAATCGGGAGATCTGTCCGGTCACATCGACGGTTCCGCCCGACATGCCATCACGAAGCTCGCGCACGTCCATCTGCCGGCCTGTGAAGATTCTGCCGAGCGCGTGCGGAAAATGGGCGAGGAGCCCTGGCGGATCTTCAACGTCGGTGCTCCGCAACTCGACGATGTCGTGCACGGCAAGAAAATGGCGCGCGCGGAATTGTCCACGATGTTCGGGATGGATTTCGACAAGCCGGTCTTGCTGATCATCCAGCATCCGGTGCTGGCGGAGGTGCATCTGGCTAAAAAACAGATGGAAGAGACGTTGGCCGCCGTGAGAGACAGCGGGCATCCCGCGCTGGTGATTTATCCCAATGTGGATGCGGCGGGGCAGGAGATCATCAGCGTCATCAGGAATTATGAACAGGTGCCGGGGATCAAGACTTTCAAGAACCTGGACCGGGACGTATTTCTTAATTTGTTGACGGCCGTCTCCGTTCTCATCGGCAACTCCAGCGTCGGCATCCTCGAAGCACCGTCGTTCAAACTGCCTGCGTTGGATATCGGAAGTCGGCAAACGGGCCGCATGCGGGCCTGTAACGTGATCACGGTTCCGGAATTCGACCGGCGCCTGATCGGGCAGGCAATCGATCGGGCCTTGCGGGATGCCACGTTTCGCAAGGCGCTGCGCACGTGTGAAAATCCTTACGGTGACGGCAACAGTTCGGAACGCATCTGCCGGGTTCTGGAAGACGTCGATCTTGGCAAGCTTCTGAACAAACAGATGACGTATTAGCAGGATGTTGAAAAAGTCCGCCAGCGGCGTTCTCGCAAGACGCTGCCACCTCACTATCTCGGTGGCGTTCACCAAATGTGACGCGCTTTATTCCGCGCGTCGTGAACCTCAGAGGCTCCACGTACCGCCATGGGAAAAGAGCCTGTCTCAGCAGGCTCGGGGGGGCGGGTAAGAAGGTCGCCTTTTTGACCATCCTGCGGGGATGTTTTTCTATTGCTCTAGATGTGTGGACTATTGAATTTCTAATGCGCCAAAAACGTTTTTCCGCAGTCTGCTAGAGGGACAGATCTTATGAACGCTCCAGTGTTGGTCACCGGCGGCGCCGGGTGTATCGGGATTCAGGTCTGCCGTGAATTGGATCGGCGGGGGATCGAGGTGCACCTGTTGGATCTGGGCGAGCAGATTGCCCGGGTGCGGGATGCGCTGCCTTCACGGGTGAAGGTCTTCTACGGGTCCATCCTGGATGTCTCCTCCATCCGCGAGGCGATGGACGGCTGCGGAGCGGTCATTCACCTGGCCGCCCTGCTCGGGGTGCGGCGCACGGAGGTGAATCGTTTGCGTTGCCTCGAAATCAACGTGGATGGGACGAAGCGGGTGTTGGATTGCGCCATTCAGCATCGAGTCAAGCGGCTGGTGTTTGCCTCTTCATCGGAAGTCTATGGAGAACCGATCGAGAATCCCATCACCGA
>JACCYV010000081.1 GCA_013696305.1 Nitrospira sp. | reverse complement strand
CCGATGTCGATTTGCTCATTTTCGATCTCGACGGCACGCTGATCGAATCGAAATGGGACATTGCCGACAGTGTCAATTTGACGTTGCGCGATTTGGGCAAGCCGGAGCGTTCGCAGGAGGAAATATTCGGATTCGTCGGCGATGGGGTCAAAAAGCTGTTGCGGTTGGCCGTCGGAGAGGGGAACAAGGAGCTGTACGATGAAGCCCTGCTCGTGTTTCGTGGTCATTATCTGACTCATTGCCTGGATCGCACCACGTTTTATCCGGGAATCGATCGGGTGTTGACACATTTCTCGGGGAAGCAAAAGGCGGTGGCCACCAATAAATCGATCGAGTACACGAACGTGATTTTAAATGGCTTAGGCCTTCAGCATTTTGCCTACGTGGTCGGAGGCGACCATGGGTTCGGTTTAAAGCCGGAGCCGGGCATGTTGGTGCATGTGATGGAACAACTCGGGGTCACAAAGGATCGTACGGTGCTGGTCGGCGACAGCACCAACGACATCAACGGCGGTCACAATGCGGGCATCCGCGTCTGTGCGGTGGGGTATGGCATGGGCAACCGTCAAAAAATGGCCGCGTGCCAACCGGACTGGTTTATTGAACGACCGGAAGAATTGATGGAGCTCTTCATATGATCAGCATCACCCGAACACGAATGGTAGCTGTCTTGATCGTCGGCGCGGTTCTCGCGACGACCGCCCCGAGCCACGGGGGATCCCCCAGCCTGGCGGACCGCGTCATTGAACACAAGCTGGCCAACGGCATGACGGTGCTGATGGTGGAACGCCATCAAGCCCCGATCGTCAGTCTCAACATGACGTTCGGGGTCGGCGGCGTCAATGAACAGGTCGGCCAAACCGGGCTGGCCCATCTGTACGAACATATGGCCTTCAAGGGTACGAGAACGGTCGGGACCAGAGACTATGAAAAGGAACAGGCGGTGCTGGCCGAGTTGACCCGGGTGGGGACGGAACTCGAACAACGCGAACGTGAAGAATCAGCCCGCGGCCACATGGAGGGCAAGGCCCCGGCTCTATCACAGCCGGTGCAGCAGCTCCAGCGGCGATTCAAAGAATTGCAAGACAAGGCGGGCGAATATGTGGTGGGCAATGAAATGGCATTGCTCTATCAACGTCACGGCGGAGTGGGGCTCAATGCGTCAACCGGCAAGGACATCACCCGGTACGTGATCAGTCTGCCTGCCAACCGGTTGCCGCTCTGGGCGGCGTTGGAGTCCGACCGAATGGCGCATCCGGTTCTGCGTGAATTTTACAAAGAGCGCGGTGTCGTGATGGAGGAGCGGCGGCTCCGGACCGATGACAGCCCGAATGGTCTGCTGTACGAGACGTTCACCTCCACCGCGTTCCAAGCCCATCAGTACGGCGTGCCGACCATCGGCTGGGGTTCGGATATCCTTTCCCTCACACCCGCTGCTGCGGAGGCGTTCTTCAAAACCTATTACGGTCCGAATAATGCCACTGTGGCGATTGTCGGCGATATCGATCCGAAAGAGGTCATAGCCTTGATCGAGCGCACGTTCGGCAAGATCCCGGCTTCACCTCCGCTCCAGACCTTAGTGACAGACGAGCCTCCGCAGCGCGGGGAGCGGCGGGTGGAAATCGAATTCGACGCAGAACCGGCGTTGGCGATCGGGTATCACAAGCCGGCCATCGGCCATCCCGACGATTTTGTATTCGACGTGATCGACGAAGTGCTGACCGAAGGCGTGACGTCGCGCCTGTACAGCACGCTCGTGCGTGATAAACGCCTGGCGGCGTCCGTATTGTCGGATACGAACTACCCGGGCGTTCGCGCACCGAACCTCTTTGTGATTGCCGCGACGCCGCTCGCCCCCCATACCACGACGGAAGTGGAAACGGCGATTTATGAGGAACTCGAGCGGTTAAGGACGGAACCGATTTCAGCCAAGGAATTCGAGCGGGTTCTCAACGGATTGGATGCGGATCTGGTGCGGTCCTTGCGATCCAACAGCGGCCTCGCCTCTCAACTGGCTTTTTATCATACGGTGGCCGGCAGTTGGCGATATGTGGTGAACGCGCGCGACCGGATCGCGGCCGTGACACCGGCCGATGTACAACGGGTCGCCGCGCAGTATTTGATCAAATCGAATCGAACCGTCGGTGTCCTGGTCAAGAAGGTTCCCGAAAAAAAGATGGCGGATGCGGGAGAGGTGATGCAATGAGGCGCGTGATTCGTGAAGCGTGTCTCGTGAAGCGTGAAGCGAAAAGAGGGATCGTCATGAGCCGAAGCGCAGGGCGGATGTCGTTCGTGGTGATGGTCGTCTTGTGTTTGATGCAAGCGGCGATGGGATTGGCGGCAGACCTTGCGCCGAATGATCCGCGCACGATGCGGTTCTCGACGGTGGATTTCAATCCGCCGGATGCGGATCGTGTCGTGTTGGAAAACGGGATGGTCGTCTACCTGCTCGAAGATCACGAATTGCCGCTGGTCACGGTGAACGCCACGCTCAGAACCGGCAGTTGGCTGGACCCGGCGGAGAAGGTAGGTCTGGCAGGGATGAGCGGGGCGGTGATGCGAACGGGTGGTTCGGTACGGATGTCTCCCGAAGAGGTCGATGAAGAGCTCGAACAGGTGTCTGCAACGGTGTCGATCGGAATGGCCAAGGAGTCCGGTTCCGCCGTGCTTGATGTGTTGAAGAAAGATCTGAAACGCGGGTTGCAGATCTTTGCCGATTTGTTGCGCGAGCCGGCATTTGAGGAGAGCCGGGTCGACCTGGCGAAGTTGCAGGCGCTGGAAGGTATTCGCCGCCGTCAAGATAGTCCGGGTTCCATCGTCGGACGGGAGTTCGCCAAGCTCCTCTATGGCGGCACGCATCCCAGTGCCCGGGAGACCACGGTTCGCTCCATCGAATCGATGACGCGGGAGGATCTTGTGGCGTTTCATCGGCACACGGTTCACCCCAATGGCATCATTCTGGGCGTTACCGGCGACTTCGAGAAGGCCTCCATGCTGGCCTTACTGCGCGAAGTCTTCGGCGATTGGGCTAGAGGCAATGTGCCCGACGTCGCGATTCCCGCTGTGCCGGAGCCAGACTTCAAGGTCGGCGCCGTGCGGTTTGTGAACAAGGACACCTCACAGACACATTTACGGGTGGGGCATCTGACCATCAAAGAGACCGATCCCGATTACGTCGCAGTGGCGATCGCCAATGACATTCTGGGCGGCAGTTCGTTCCGCAGCCGGCTCTTTAACGATGTGCGCACGAAGCGCGGCCTGGCCTACTCCGTCGGGAGCGGCCTTCGGGCCAGTGTGTACGATCAAGGCGTGTGGCTGATGCGCGCCGAAACCAAGCTGTCCTCGACGCAAGAAGTGGTGAACCGCTTCGTGGCGAATATGGAGCGGATGCGGAACGAACCGGTGACCGATCTCGAGTTGGAGGAAGCGAAGGAAGCCTACGTGAACTCGTTTGTGTTTTCATTCACCAGCGCCTCGAGCATCGTGAGCCGCCTGATGGATCTCGAATATGACCGGCTGCCCAAAGATTGGCTCCAGCAGATTCGCGACAAGGTGGTCAAGCTGACCAAAGAAGATATCCAGCGCGCGGCCAAGGCCCATTTCAATCCCGAGCGGTTGCGGATTTTGGCGGTCGGGTCCGGCGAGGCCCTGTCGAAAGTGCTGGCAGGCTTCGGGGACGTGAAGGAAATTACGCTGGTGCCGGAGAGTTGAGGAACGGACGTGGCCGCCCCCGTCGCGTCCTCGCCTTCGAAACGACCCTTCCGGACGCCGTCAGGCGGAAGCCTTCGGAAATTCCCTCGCGGACTCGGTTAGTTTCCGCTTTCCTTCCTGACGGCGTCTCGGTGGGTCCCCGCTTCTTCGGCAAAGTCCGCGTCAATGCCAGCCACGTCCGCCTATGCGATGTGGGATGTTGAGTGTCAGAAGGTTAAGAGGGAAGCAGGCAGGTCGAGTGGCTCTTTGCTCGCGCAACGCGCGGTCTCAGAAGCCCCTCGCTTGGGACAGGGCGCGTCTCGGCGCGCCGTGGGTGGGAGGGTAAGAATATACGCGCAATCAGAGCCACCCCGACCTGTCGGCTTGAAGCAAGGCTGTATAGAATGATCGTTCGATACGCATAGTGAAGGACTATGTGGCCATGCTCCTTGTTAAGGGTTGTCCGCTACAAAATTGCACTCCTTCCGGCTTCAAGCCATGGTTCAGCAAGGTAACCTTGGTAGGGGAAAGAAAAAATGAGATTTGACGAATGCGAAGGTTTGGGGAAAAGACCCCTCGACATTCATATTAAGTGCCCTCCCAATATTGAGTATCCCTCTCCACCCGACAAGGTGGAAATTTTCTTCATCGGATGGAATCCACCTGGTTTAATGCATTTCTGGAATGATCGTAAAGACAAACTATTTAATGATCTCACATGGGTATTTGAACAGTTAGAATGGCTGCACAAGTATTTGGTTCACGCAGTCAAATGTTGGCAAGAAGCAAAATTTTCCTGGGATATCCCAGGCCTTGCCGAAACTTGTTTAAGAAACTTGCTTGCCAAGAGCATCGAGGAACTTAATCCCGATATTATCTGTGCTTTAGGAAAGCTTCCCCACAGGGCACTAGGAGCAATATGGCCTTCAGAGATCCCAGAAACAATTCAATTGGGACATGGATGGTGCAACATTGTGCAAGGAAGAAAAGTTGTAATTACCACCTTTCCGAACTGGCATTGGAACTCATCGGAGAAGCAAGCTAACCGCAAATGTACAGTGAGTGCGCTAAGACGGTGGATAGTGACGGGGCCTCAAAGCGTATCCGGATCGAAAGAAAGATGAAAGAAAAGTGGGAGCGTATAGCGGGTGCCGTATGACCTATGACTGAGGACGGAGTACGCGGCTCTCTACTCTCAGCTTATTGCCATTTGCTATACGCCATCACACTTCAGATTTTTGTATGCCTCTCGAAGACGAACTCAGCGACATCATTAAGAAAGCCCGCACGGGGCTGCAGCGCTCAGTGGCTGATGTGGCGTGCGCGAGCGGCTTGCCTGAAGTCGAGCTGGCTGAACTGGAGCGCGGCCACGCCCCGCGGCATCACGAGCAGGTGCAGGCGGTGGCCCGCGCGCTGGGGTTGAGAGAAGAACCTCTTGCGCAAGTCGCTACCGGCTGGACTCCCAAGGCGTTGCCCATGTCCACGGCACATATCGAGACTGTCCTGGGTTCAATCGGCGGTTACGAGGTCAAGGGCTACGTCATCCATGATCACGGAGAAGCCGTCTTGATCGACACCGCCTACAACCCCACCGCAATGCTGCATTTCTTGGCAGAGCATCACCTCCGGCTGCGCGCGATCTGCTTGACTCACGGACACTCCGATCATGCCGAGGGCATCGAACGCATTCTGCAAGTCGCTTCCGTGCCGGTCTATCTCGGGCCTGACGATCTCGATCTCCTCAATTGGCGTCCTTCGGATGCGGTACTGCAGGTGCCGCAGCATGGCGAGACGCTGCAGGTCGGCGGGTTGACCGTGCGGTTCATGGCGACCCCGGGCCATACGCCGGGCGGGGTCTGTTATCGCGTGGAGCAAGCGGGGTCACCGATCTGTTTTGCGGGAGACACCCTGTTTGCCGGGTCGATCGGCCGCTCGAATCCTGGCGGACTCTACCAGACCCATCTTGAATCCGTCCGTCGTCGCCTGTTGACGCTCGCCCCTGATACGTTGCTCTTTCCAGGGCATGGACCGGCTACGACTGTGGCGGAAGAACTGCTTCATAATCCGTTCGCTTCGTAACCGATAGGGTAAAAACCTGCCCGCCTGGCGCGGAACCCGACGCGTACACACTCGCGACCGTGCACCGCATGTGAACATCCTGTAGAATCTAGTGATGCAATCATGGATTCTCGCGCCGCACCCCCTCCTGGATTTCGTCCATAATTTCTTTATCCCTAGAGTGAGGCCGAAGGTGCACCATGCACCATGACGAGCCGATACAGAATCGGATTCAGAATGACCCGAAGTCCGCCTCGTCCGAGGATAGCGAAGGGGCCGATCAGGTCGATGTAGAGCGCTCGCTCTTCTCCCATCTGATCCTTCCTGGCCTGCTGTTTCTGGCGACGATAGGTACCGTGCTGTGGGCTGGCGCCTATCAGGCCAATACGAATCCGCTGGTCGGGCCATGGAACTTTCTCATGGCGGACCCGACGGCGTTATGGAAGGGCATTCCATTTGCTGCGACCCTCCTCGGCATTCTGGTGACCCATGAACTCGGGCATTATGTGCTATCGCGCATCCATGGCGTGCCGGCATCACTGCCGCTGTTCATACCGGGGCTGCCGCATTTCGTGGGTACGTTCGGGGCGATCATCCGCATGCGGGCGCCGATGACGGACCGGCGGGCATTGTTCGACATCGGGGTGGCCGGACCGATCGCCGGGTTTGTGGTGGCGGTGATCGCGTTGGTGGTCGGCCTCCGGTTATCCACGGTGGTGCCGATTCAAAGCGGTTATGGCCTCCACCTCGGAGAGCCGCTCCTGCTGCAGTTCTTGTCGTGGCTGGTGATCGGTCCACTCTCTGCCACGGCAGATGTCGTGCTTCACCCGATTGGATTTGCCGCCTGGTTCGGGCTCTTCATCACCTCGCTCAACCTGCTTCCGATCGGCCAACTCGACGGCGGCCACGTCGCCTATGCCCTGTGGGGACCGAGGCAACGGAGCGTGGCAGTCGCCCTCGTGCCGATCCTCATGTTGTTCGGTTGGCTGGGTTGGAAAGGATGGTTCTTGTGGGTAGGATTGGCGGGCATGATGGGGCTGGCGCATCCACCTGTCCTGAATCCTGATCGTGAATTGGGTCGCACACGCGTACTGGTTGGATGGATTGCCCTGGCTATCTTCGCCCTCACCTTCTCCTGGGAACCGTTCGTGCTCCGCTGACCGATGCGTTGCCCGAAATGCGAATGGGAACAGCGCGACGACCGGTTTGAGTGTGATCGTTGCGGAATTATTTTCTCCAAATTTGTGACTTCTCCGCAACGTCCCTTCAGAATTCCGTCCCCACCGGCTCAGGAATCGACGGCGTTGAGGGTTGCCCATGATTGGCTGTTTGCGGTGGAGGAATCGGTCAATCCTTTTTACTTCGCGGGGCGGGTGCTGGTGTTTCTGTTATTGCTTGTGTGGGGCTGGACATTCATCACCACGCCGCTCGACACGAACTACACGGGCGAATCGTTCCTGCATCTGATCAATCTGCCGTTCCATGAGGCGGGTCATCTCCTGTTCCTGCCCTTCGGTCGGTTCATGAGCATCCTTGGCGGCAGCCTCGCCCAAATCCTCATGCCGCTCGTCTGTCTGGCCACGTTTCTATTGAAGACCCGCGATCCCTTCGGCGGCTCGGTCGCGCTCTGGTGGACGGCCGAGAACTTCATGGACCTCGCGCCCTATATCAACGATGCCCGCGCGATGGATCTGATGCTGCTCGGGGGCTTCACGGGAAAAGAAGTCGATGCGCATGACTGGAACAATCTCCTCACCA
>JACCYV010000060.1 GCA_013696305.1 Nitrospira sp. | reverse complement strand
CCGACGAAAAAGGTACGGTCATTCACCGCGCAGAAGCCGGTCCGCAACTGGTTCCACAAGAAGAACGAGATCTGGCGGGGTGCCGCGCCGTGCGTTTTCAACTGCCGCTGGTTCCCGATCTCCCTCTCGGCTACTACGATCTGTCGGTAGTCACAAAGGGAAGCAACGCTGACACAAGGGGCTCTCTCCGCATCGTCGTGGCCCCGCCGCATTGTTACCTGCCGGATGGTATGGGCCAGGGCACCGGGGTGTGGGGTCTGGCAGTGCAATTGTATTCGCTGCGATCTCAGACCAATTGGGGTGTCGGCGACTTTACCGATTTGTCTCGACTGGTTGAATGGGCCGGCACGGAATTGGGGGCCGGGATCATTGGCCTGAATCCGTTGCATGCGCTGAAGAACTCACGTCCCCACCACCTCAGCCCCTATTCACCGACCAGCCGACTTTTCTTGAATGAGCTCTATATCGATCTCGATCGCTTACCCGAATATCTTACCTCGCCTGACGCCCAGCGGGTACGGGACAGTCCTGAGTTTAAACAGGAATTGGAGAAGGCCCGCCGCGCGGACTTCGTGGATTCTGAGTCAGTGGTCAGGGTGAAACGCACAATGTTGGATTGTGCCTACCGGCAGTTTCTGAAAGACAACTATTCAGGGATTGAGCCGTCGTTGAAGCCGACCAGTGCGCGCGGCTGGTTATTAGAACGGTTTATGCGGGATGAGGGGGATTCGCTGGAACGGTTTGCACTGTTTCAGGTATTGGAAGAAGAGAGGCGCTTGGTCGAATCTTCTCCTAAGCTCTGGCCCGAATGGCCCGAACATTACCGGTCCCCCGGTTCACCCGCCTTGCGGGAATTTGTCAAACGGCATCGCAAGCGGGTTCGTTTTTTTCAATACATACAGTGGGTCGCGGCAGATCAGTTGAGAGACGCCAAGGCCCGCGCTGCCCAGGTGCAGATGACGATCGGATTGTATCCCGATCTGGCGTTGGGAAGCGATCGCAATGGCGCCGAGGCCTGGATGCTTCAGGATGTCCTGGCACTTGGTGCGGATTGCGGTGCTCCTCCGGATGCATTTGCCCCGCAAGGTCAGAACTGGGGTTTCGCCCCGTTTCATCCACTCCGTCTCAAGGCCACAGGGTATCGCTCGTTCATTGAACTGGTACGGAAAACGCTCCGTCAAGGCGGAGCGGTTCGCATCGACCATGTCATGATGTTGTTCCGGTTGTTTTGGGTGCCTCGCGGACTGACCGCGGCGGCAGGGGCGTACGTGCAATATCCCGCCGAAGACCTGCTGCGTCTTCTCGCTTTGGAAAGCACGCGCACCCAAACTTTGGTGATTGGAGAAGATTTGGGCACGGTGCCCGATTATGTGCGGGAGCAGCTCGCGCGGTATAAGATATTGTCGTATCGAGTATTCTACTTTGAACGGAACTGGAATACCGGGGCATTTAACCTTCCGTCAGCCTATCCTGATCAATCCTTGGCGGTCGTGACCACCCACGACCTCCCCACGCTCTCCGGCTATTGGACAGGGGAAGACATTCGATTGCGCGCGAGTCTTGGCATGTACCCCAACGAAGAGACCAGGCGACAGGTGTTGGAGGAGCGGACGCGGGACAAGGGCCATATGCTTGCGGCCTTGCAGGGCGCGGGGCTGTGGGCATCCGGCCTGAGCGACCAGCTGGAACAGGTGCCGGTGATGACGCCGGAATTGTGCCGGGCAATCCATGTCTACCTGGCGACTTCTCGGGCATGGATCGTGATGGCTAACCTTGACGATCTGATTGGCGAGGTGACACAAATGAATCTGCCCGGGACTTTGGATGCCTATCCGAATTGGTCTCGAAAGTTATCACTGTCGCTGGAGGAGCTTCAACGTGATGAACGGGTGCAAGTGCTCGCCGCGGCCGTGCGTACTCTCCGCCCTCCAGCCGCAATCCCATAGGCCGTGGTCCCTGCGCGTCTTGGAATCGTGATGAAGACCCGAGATCCGGTCGTCCTTGCCATTGCTACGCTCTTGTTCCTCGTCATCGTGTTGATGGAATGGATGTTCCCGCTCAATGTGGTGAGCGCATTCGGATTTGTACTGCCGATTTTACTCGTGGCCACCGTTCGCAGTCGCCGGCTCATGATCTTCACGCTGGCGTTGTGTATTCTGGTGACGTTCATAGGGCTCTTCCAGCCAGGCAAGAAACGGGAGCGATTCACCACCGTGGTCTTCAATCGCACCATAGTGGTCTGTGTTTTGGCGGGGGTCGCCTATATCGGCGTCACCTGGGAAGAGCGCAAGGCTCGTGAAGAAGCCGCTAAATCCGCTCTGGCGACGCAAACCGAACATCTGCTACGGGCAAATACGCAGCTCGTCGACATCAAGGATAAGCTGGCACGGTCGGAACGCTTGGCAGCCGTAGGACAGCTGGTGGCGTCGGTGGCGCATGAAGTAGGAACTCCCCTCCATTCGATCGCCTGGCATGTGGAAGCCTTGGCGGAGGAGCCCGGGGTGACCGCGGAAATGCACAAACGAATCGCCATCATCGATGAACAGTTGAATCGTGTGGTGCGCATCATTCAAGATCTTTTATCCTCGACCAGACAACGCAAGCCGGAGCCGACGTGGTATCCTGCTGAACGCTTGATCGAACCGGTCGTGGCATTGATCGAGCCGGCTTTTCACGCCAAAGGTGTCGCGCTTCAGAGAGAGGTGGCGCGTCCGGTGCTCGTCTGGGCGGATGCCGAAAAGATTCACCAAGTCCTGGTCAATCTTCTGACCAACGCGCTGGCGGCGACGGGGGCGGGAGGCCAGGTGACGGTTGCCGTAGCGACGCGTCCGGCATCAGCAGAAGAAATAGAGAGTGCGTCTTGCACGGGCCGATTTGATCTCGACACCATGGTCACGCTGGCGATATGTGATTCCGGCTGTGGGATGCCGCAGGACGATGTAGAGCGGGCGTTTCAGCCATTTTTTACGACCAAGGCGGTTGGCAAGGGAACGGGCTTAGGGCTGTTTCTAAGCCGTGAAGCCGTCGTGGCTCACGGCGGACAGTTGACGCTAGAGAGCGACGTCGGGGCAGGCACAACGGTCACCGTGGTCCTTCCAGGTTTGCCGTCGGATTCGGTTGCGGTCTAGCAGGCTGTTGAAAAACCCCGCTGGCAACTTTCGGCCTCGGTGAAGCGTGAATCGAAAAGAGTCTCTTGCGAACATATTTCCGTCGGTCCTGGAACGAGAGACGAACGACGCTTCACGCATGCCGGACTAAGAGAATAGACTTTCTGTCCGTTGGCATTCGCGACCATCCGCCAATTTCCGCGGCTCTAGATTGCATAGATCAAAAATGATTTTCAATGCCTTGCTGGAGAGGAATGCCGATGAGCCAGGCGAAACTGTTCGTGGTTGATGACGACGATGCCGCGCGCACGCTGCTGGCTGAGGCGTTGTTGGTGGAAGGATATGAGGTGGAAGCATTTTCCAGCGGCCAGGCCGCCGTGGAACGTGGCCAACAATCGCCCCCTGACGTAGTATTGACCGATATCCGGATGGAGCAAGGCGACGGGTTTCTGGTGTTGAAGGAGTTCAAGCGATTCAGCCCCGATACGTCGGTCGTGTTATTGACGGCATTCGGGTCATTGGAAGGTGCGATCGAAGGCATCAAGCAAGGGGCCTACGATTATCTCGCCAAACCGTTTAAGAAGGAAGACATCCGCCTCGTAATGCAACGCAGCTTGGAGCATTGTCGACTGGTTCGAGAAAATGCCCGGTTTCGGGACGATGTGCGCTCTCGCGAACCCTGGTCTCCTCTGGTGGGCAGCAGTCCGGCGATGTTGGAGGTGTACAAGTTGGTGGCCCGGGTTTCCGAAGGGCGCAGTACGGTACTCATTGAAGGGGAAAGCGGGACCGGGAAGGAACTGATCGCGCACGCGGTGCATGCACACAGCCCGCGTCGGGATAAACCGTTCATTCCTGTCAACTGTGGCGCGTTGCCCGATCATCTGCTGGAGTCGGAAATGTTCGGATATGAAAAGGGCGCCTTTACGGGAGCCGTGGGGATCAAGGCCGGTCTGTTTGAAGCGGCTCACGGCGGGACGCTTTTTCTCGATGAGATCGGCGATCTGGGCCAGGCGCTGCAGGTTAAACTCTTGCGGGTGATGCAGGAGCAGGAGGTGCGACGCGTCGGCAGCACTTCGTCAGTGAAGGTCGATGTGCGCATCATCGCCGCCACGAATCGCGACCTGGCTACACTCGTGAAAGATGGGAAATTTCGCGATGACCTGTACTATCGGCTTAACGTGGTGCGCATTCCGCTGCCGTCGCTGGCCCAGCGACGAGAAGACATTACAATGCTGGCCCATCATTTCTTACAGAAGTATGCTAAACAATCGTTGCGCGTCAGGGGGTTCCTGCCGGAAACCATGGCGTTGCTGAAGCGCTACCAGTGGCCGGGAAATGTGCGTGAACTGGAAAATGCCATTGAACGGGCGGTGTCCCTCAGTCACGGCCCGTTGCTGCTGCCGGAAGACCTTCCTGAGGTACTCAGAGCGGATCCCGACCAGGCTGACTTTTTCAAAGGTGACCGGCGCGATGGGGATCAGGATGTGTTACTGACCTTGGACGAAGTCGAGAAACGGCATTTGGCGCGCGTGCTGAAGGAGACACGTGGGAATAAGGTCAAGGCGGCGAAGATTCTCGGAATTGATCGGCGTACACTGTATCGGATGGCGGAGCGGTTCGGGTTGGATTTCGGCAATGAGGCCGAAGAGAAATAGACCCGCTTGTTACAGCAAGCGAAGCGCGTTTTTGATGAGACGGATTTCATTCGCGGCGCTCTGCGGTAACGGCGTCTCCGCCATTTCCCACGAGTCGAAGAGCCCATCTTTTTCACGATGAAACACCTGGAGCCGTAAACGGGTGGTGTGGTCGTCTTGTGGGATCACCCGAGCTTCTACGCGGTTCTTGCCCACTCCGAATCTCCAGCGCAAGAGCCCGTTCCAAGGACTTCGGATCTCCTGTCGCATACCGGTCGTCAGGTTGCCGGCATCGTCTTGATCGACCGTGTAACCCCCTTCCGTCAGGACATCCGCCACGGCAGTTTTTACCTCGTCCAGAGCTACCGGGAACGTCACTTCCATCACATCCAACTCTGGACTTGGTGGCCCTCCGGCGCATCCACCGACTGCGGAGAGCAATGCCGACATGAAGATCATGGCATAGGCAGAGCTCATTTTGGTTTACCTTCCTGAAGTCGATAGACCATATGGGTGTCCGTCTGATCGACGCCGGGAATCGCATGAATTTTGGCGAGCACCAGTTGGGTTAACGCATCCTGGTGGGGGATTTCGACAATGGTGAAAATGTCCGGTTTGCCCCAGCAAGGGTCGATTTGTTTGATTTCCTTAATGGTGGTCAAGGCCTTCACAACATCCGCTGTTTGGCCAGGATGGACATTGATCAACACATAGGCTCGGTCCGGCATGGAGAGGGTCTCCCGTGAGGTGTAGTGGACGTCGGGACAATGCGCGCCTGCGTTGAAACCTAGCGGATTGCTCCGGATGAAGTCAACACAACGTCGGCTGTTCAGCGTCCTGGGGGTCGTGTCATGTCCCGCTTATTTCGGGGCGACGATGACTTCTACCATGTAGGTGTCGCTGACGGTCGTCAGGTCGGCCTCCAGCCCCCGAGGATTTCCGACTCGGCCTTCAAAGTCGTAGATGAAGCACACTAAGGTGGTCCCGTTCGGTCGCGTGGAGTAATGAGCGGCATCTGACTTCACCTGCTCGGCAAGATCTTGCGTGGTCAGTCCCGAGCGTGTCTGTTTGACGACGCTCACAATCCTGCCCCAGTCGAGAAGATAGCTGGTGCGGCGAGCGCCGTTTGCATAGCTCGGGGCCCATTCTTCTGTTCCAACTTCATCGAATTGCAGGCGTAGGAGTGCGTAGAAGAGATCCTGCAGATCATATTCATCGGTAATTTCCAGCGTTGGACGGTACTCTTTACGCAGACGGAGTTGTCGGGCCACCAAGTGAAATCGTGCACAGATTCTTCGAAGGATGTCGAGCGTTCCGGTTTCTGCCTGGCTACTGTCCGTGCGCATAGGATGGGGGGATTCGAGTGCCGAGGTGATCATGTCAGCTGTGCCGGTCGATGTCGTCTCAGGGCCAGGGGCTGAAGGTGAAGGTCGGGAGACGCTGCCCGATAGAACAAGATGGTTTGTCGGTGCAGTCGAGACGCGGGCAGCGAGCGTCGTTGATTCAGTTACAGAGGGTGTAGTCTCCGTGGGAGTCACGGTGGGGGTCGAGGCGGGGTGGGGCGTTATCGCTGCGATGGTCAAAGGGTTCTCGATCGTATCCGACGATCCGGTATTTGTCTCAGCAGGTAATGAGACGGGCGTCGTCGGTTGCGGCTGGTGCATGAGAGGGACGGATGTTGTGGGGTCAACAGAACCCGAGCTGCCTCCGGCCTGCACGCTGTCCGGCTGAGCCGGCGACGGTGACGGAGGGGGCTGGAGAGGCATGGATGTTTCGCAAACCGGTTCAGGTGCACCAGGGGAGTCTGAACGAAGAGGAATAGGAGGTGCCGTCACCGGCGTTGTCGCTAAGATGGGAGGTGTCGGTTGAGCAGGCGGGCTGAGGGTCGTCGCCATGGCGACTGACACCGTCACGGGCACGCTGCTCATGCTTTCGGTAACGGTTCTTGGTGCACTAGGCAGAGTGACTGAGTCGGAAAGCCCCGGGGGTACTGCTGTCAGTATGTTTCGTTCTCCTGCTGACGGCGGAGCTGTCACTGGTGACGCCGGTTTGCGGCCCGCGAGGTCGGCCTTCTGATTCTCCAGGGCGCCGATCAATTGCTTCACAAGTCCCGTGTTCTGTGCCGTCTCCGCACAACTTCCGACTCGCAGTTTGTGATTCTTGTATGTCTGATATTCCGGTGATTTTTCACCGAAGAGCCGACGAATCGTTTCGCGGAGGGAGAGTTCGGTTCGGGCACGGACCGCCTCACGGTAAGGAAATCCATCTCGACTGAGGTCGTCGATTTGTGTGCTCAACTCGCGCAATTTCGCTATGCCTTGGGCCAGTTCTTCAACGACGCTTGGTTTTGCTCGGCTGCGCTGCGATTCGCTGGCTTTTGCTCGTGCCATAGGTAATGCCTTTTGACTAGAACAGTCGATCGATGTAGCGCCTGACGAGAATCCAGTGTGTCACACGTCCGTCAGAGAGCGCGCGGAATGTGGAGCTAACAGGCGCTAGTGTGGTGTCTCAATAACGGCTTTACAATGCTTGGTCTTCTCCAGAATCTCTTCGACTGTTTTGGTCCATACGAACGGTTTGGGGTCCGGTTGTTGAGCCGAATGAACTCTTCGATCGCCGCGACCAGCTCCGGCACGCTCTTAAAGACGCCTCGTCGGATCCGCTTGCGCGTGATTTCCCCGAACCACCGCTCGACGAGGTTCAGCCACGA
>JACCYV010000053.1 GCA_013696305.1 Nitrospira sp. | reverse complement strand
AATTGCTTCGCGGCGGCTTTCTGTTCCTTGGCCTTGGCGTCCCGCTCTGCCAGCAGTTGTTTCGCCGGTTCGCTGATGTATTCCTTGAAGGCGAACCGTTCGGCGGGCTTCTCGGAGTCCCGCATTTCCTGCAGCCCCTCCATGCTGTTCTTGCCGATCTCCAGGATGCAGGGCGTATAGAGCTGCAGATAGGTGGGCCCGAGTTCCCGCGCGATCAGGACCGCATTGCGGACCACCTTCTCGACCAGCGAGGGCTTGCTCACCGTGCAGTTGACGACGTAATGACAGCCGGATTCCCGCGCGATCTCAGGGAGCCGCACTTTCTCGAAGAGTTTGCCGACCGGGGCCATTTTGGCCACAAACCCCTTTTGCATCAGGCCGCTTTCCTGGCCGCCCGTATTGGCATAGAGTTCATTGTCAAAGCAGATGGTGGTGAACTTTTCCTGCCGGAACCACGCCTGCAGCGTCATGTCCAAGCCGATATCCACCGTCGCGCCATCGCCCGCCAATACCACGACATCTTTGATGCGGTCCGGAAAGCGGACGCTCAACGCCCGCTTGAGCCCCGAGGCAATGGCATTTTGGTTGCCAAACAGGGAATGAATGTTGTGGACGGCCACCATCGGAAACACGAGACTCGTGCAGCCGGTTGACCCGACCATGACGGTGTCTTCGGGATTGGGGAGCGAGGCCAAGATATAACGAAAGGCCATGGACTCCGGACAGCCCGCACAGAGCGAGTGTTGCTCAATCAGTTCCTTGGATGTTCCGATATCTTTCCAGCCCCGGTCTTCCTTGCCATAGGTGGCCTTGCTGACGAGATCCTGATAGTCCGCCGGCATGATGTCATACAGATCGGGCGAAATGGTAATGCGCTCTTTACTCATATGTCTCTCTCCTCTCAGTCCTGCTGAGGTTCACGGTGCTATCGATGCCTGTCTCTGGTCTAACATGGCCCCTTACCCACGCGCGGCGAGGGTGGTCGAGCGAATGCCGAGTACCCGCTTGATTTCTTCCACGATAATCTCCGGTGGCATGGTCATGCCGCCGCACACCCGTGGACCGGCCACGACGCGCTCGCTCCTCGGAATGGTCGCCTTGATTTCTTTCGCCATCCACCCGATGACGTTGAACTCCGGCACAATGATGTGCGTGGCGTGCTTCGTCGCTTCTTTAATTTCCTCTTCCGGCCAGGGTCGGAGCGTCTTGATCTTCACGAGCCCCACCCGAATGCCTTCATCGGCCAGTAGGCGGATGGCTTCGCGGCCTTGGGACACGGCCGTGCCGGACGTGACGATGAGGATGTCGGCGTCGTTATTTTCGGTCTCGATCAGCCCATTCAGCCAGGCGATGGTGTGCTTGCGTGACCGCTCGGCCGCGGCCCAGACTTCTTGCTGCCAACTTGCGTGCGTGGCATAGCTGATGTAGTTACTTTTCATGATGAAGGGATCCCGCATCATCCGGACCGGGGGACATTCCATATCCATACAGGGAACCGGCGAGCGGTACGGGTCGTAGGGCGGCAGACACATGTCCGTCGGGGTCAGGTCGACCACATCTTTGGTATGCGTGACAAAGAACCCATCACAACAGAGGGCCAAGGGCAAATGCACATCCGGCTCTTCCGACACCATATACCCCATGAGAATCCAGTCGTAGAAATCCTGTGCGGTCTCCGCATGCCAGACCAGCATCCCGGTCTGCATCAGGTACGAAATCTCGATGGTGTCCGGCTGAATCGACAGCGGGGAATTGATCCCGCGGCAGGTCACGATGCATTGGATGGGCAAGCGAGCCCCGGCCCACATGGGAAAGTTTTCCATGGCCCGCATGGTGCCCGGGCCGGCCGTCGTCGTAAAGACACGCGCTCCGCCGAAGGCGGCTCCGGCGCACTGCGACATGACGGCAAATTCACTCTCTCCGCGAAAGTAATCCCCAATATAGCCCTCGGCAAACAGCTCGCCGATCAGCGCCGCCGCCTCGCTCTGCGGCGTAATCGGATAGGCGATCATCACATCGATGCTCGCCCGCCGGATGGCTTCCTTAATGACTTCACTGCCCGTATAGAACGACGGCGTGCGCGGCGCGTCCCGCATCATCTCCCGGGGATCGGTGAAGACTTG
>JACCYV010000051.1 GCA_013696305.1 Nitrospira sp. | reverse complement strand
CCCGGACGCATCCGGGTCGGCAAAGTGACGGGCACGTACGGCACGCTTCAAATGACGGACGGCAAGGCCGTCGTGTCTTTTCTCGATGCCGGTCCGTGGATGGAATTGGACGTCAGCGGCAACATGACGGCGGCGGATCTGGTGAAATTTCTGATCAAAACGATTCGCGCCGACCGGCTCACCACGCTGCTGGCGCAATCGCGCGAGATCGAGGGCCGGACCCATCCGACGTTTCGCCTGGTCGGGCCGCTGGACCAACCGGAAGGCATTACCTTCGCGGGTGGGGAAGTCCTGGCCGAGCAGGTCAGCCTGACGAATCCCTCCCTGCCGCAACGGCTCACCGCCCTGCGCGGCCGCATCGTCTTCTCACAAACCGGCGGCGCGCTGTTCGATCAGGTCACGGCCAATTTGGGCGAGGCGCAGCTCCAGTTCAATGGCCAGATCAGCGGAGGCACGCCAAACCTGTTTCAGGATTTTGTCATCCGCGCGAAGGGCAACGCCGCCCAGCTCCGCCAAATGGTGTCCGCCGGCGCCTTCCCGGACGACCTGCTGTCCGGTATCGTCAACGCCAAGGTTCTGTTGTCCGGTCCTTCCGGCGCCCCGCACTTGCGTGGGGAAATCGGCCTGAACGACGCGAAGCTCGTGCTCCCCACGGTGGGGGAAAAGCCGCTCGGAGCACCGGCCTCATTGGAGCTTGACGCCGATGTCACGCGCGGGGTCGGTTTGGTTATTTCGGGCCTGGAACTCGTAGTCCCGCCTTTGCGACTCCCGCTGAAGGGACGTATCACGCTGGGAGATCAGTTTTCGATTGACGCCTCTCTCGCCTCGGGCACCGTCTCGCTGTCGAGCCTCCCCGAATGGATCAACAAGAGCGGCCTCGAAGCCGGGAATTTCGAAGTCTCCATGGACGTGAAGGGCACGGATGCCGAGTGGAAGAATTGGCGCGCGAGCGGGTGGCTGGCACTCACCAACGGCTTGATGACGGTCAAGGGTTTGGAGGGCCCCGTCGAGGATATGTATCTGCGGCTGAAGTTTTCCAAAAACATCGCCGACATCAAGCAGCTCTCCTTTCGCGTCAAAGACAGTGATGTCAGCCTCTCGGGAGCCCTGAAGAACTGGACCACCAAACCGGTCATCGCGGTCAAGGTCGAATCGGCCCAAATGGACCTCGACCTGCTCATTCCGAAAGGGCAACGCTCGCCGATTCGGGAATTCCTGGAAACCTTGGCCTCGACCAGTCAAGTCAGCGCGACCGCCACGATTGAAAAGGGACTCTACAAACATTTGCGGTTCGGAGGGCTTTCCGGGCGGTTGACGATTCAAGATGGCCTGTTGGATCTCGACCGAGTGGTGAGCCAGTTGGGAACAGGACATGTGGCCGGACGCATGGTCGTCCGTCTTCCCAAGGGACAGCCCGCCGACACGGAAACCTCGATCAGAATGACGGGCATTCCCTTTGAGGCCGTGTTACCGCTGATGGGCGTACACGACCAACCACTCACCGGCGATCTGAAACTCACCGGCGTGCTGCGGGGGCATGGACGTAATCCACATGGGGTGATGCCGACCTTGAATGGGAAAACCGAACTGGTGGCGCAGGAGGGACGCATTCTCAAAACAGAGAAGCGCGCCATTTGGAAGATTCTCTCTATTCTGAATCTCCCGGCGGTGCTGCAAGGCAAAGTGAATTTGGAAAAAGAAGGGTTGCAGTACAATCGCATGACCGCGACCGTGACGATCCAAAATGGACTGATGAAAACACAGAATTTCATTCTCGATAGCCCTGTGCTCAAAATCTCCGCCGTCGGAAGTTATGACATGCCCACCGACCAGCTGGACATGATCTGGGCGGTCAGCCCGTTCGGTTCTTATTCGCAGTTTTTGAAATCGATTCCACTCTTCGGACGATTGGTTGCCGGGGACCGCAAGGGCCTAGCTACGGCCCTGTTTCAGGTCAAAGGCTCCATGGACGATCCGCAAGTGACCTACATGCCGATGAAGTCGTTCACTACCGGACTGACCGGTGTCGCGCAACTCGCATTCGACCTGCTCAAGAACACCGTCATGTTGCCGATCGATATGTTGGCGCCGCAAGAGGAAAGGGATCCGTTGTTCGACCCCGCGTTGGAAATTCAAACACCGCCTTCGTCGCCCCCGGCCGAACTACCCATCGTCCCGGCGCCGGTCTCGCCTTGATTACGTGTCGAACGCGTGATAGCATCCGAACGTACGTGACCGCATCCACTTCATGAGCCACTCGACTGTGTCCAACGCCCATCCAGACCAGACCGCGACGCTTTTTGTGGCCGCCAGCGAAACAGATTCGAATCTGTACTACGCCACGCGGTTCATAGCTCCCGATCCTTTCATTTATCTCGAGGTGAAGGGCGAACGGCTCATGGTCATGAGCGATCTGGAAGTCGATCGGGCGCGCCACCAGGCCACGGTCGATCGGGTGTTGTCCTATTCCGATTTGGAACGGCGCGCCAAAGCGCAAGGCGTGAAAGACCCCGGCACGATCGAGGTGATCCACCTGGTGTTACAAGATGCCGGTCTGACGGAGATCCTGGTACCCTCCACTTTTCCCTTTCTCCATGCGAGCCGGCTACAGGAATTGGGCTATCGGTTGCGTACCAAACGCGAGCCTTTTTACGAACGCCGTGTTGTGAAATCAGACGAGGAAGTCCGGCACATCGAAGCCGCGCAACGAGCTACCGAAACAGCGGTCGCCGCCGCGCACCAAAGCCTCCGCCGAGCCGAAATTCGCGACCACCACCTGTGGCTGGACGGGGACATTCTCACGTCGGAGCGCATCAAGAAACAGATCAACGTCGCGTTGATGGAGTGCGATTGCGTCGCGCAACATACCATCGTGGCAGGCGGGGAGCAGGCCTGCGATCCGCACAACGAAGGCAGCGGCCCGCTTCCGGCCCATCGCAGTATTATTTTCGATGTCTTCCCCCGCTCGGCCGGCTCGCGCTACTTTGCCGACATGTCCCGCACCGTGGTACGGGGCACGGCCTCTCCTGAATTGACGCGGCTCTATCATGCGGTCAAAGACGCGCAGGAAGAAGCCATCACCAAAATTCACGACGGTGCCGACGGTGCGGTGATTCATCAAGGCATTTGCGATCGCTTTGAGAAAGCGGGGTATAAGACCGGCCTGGTCAACGGACGGATGCAAGGCTACTTCCACGGCACCGGCCATGGTGTCGGATTGGACATCCATGAGTCGCCCCGTATCAGCCGAACCGGCTCCCTGCTTCAGGAGGGGCATGTGGTCACCGTCGAACCGGGACTGTATTACCCGGGGCTCGGCGCCGTCCGCATCGAAGACATGGTCCTCGTGACTAAAGATGGCTGCCGCAATCTCACGAATTTTCCGAAAGTCTTCGAACTCGACTCTACCCGGAGCTGAGGACTGTGAGGTTATTGAACATCGACCATTGAATAGTGACATGTCTTCGTTTCCATCTTAGTCCCAACCTGACATGCGTCTCTCCTTCACCATCCAGCGCTTCAACCCAGAAACAGATCAGCGTCCTCATCAGGAAGATTATCGTCTCGACATCGGGCGGGGCATGACCGTGCTTGAAGCCTTGATCCGTATCAAGAACGAACTCGACGGCAGCCTGTCCATGCGGTATTCCTGCCGCTCCGCCATTTGCGGGTCCTGCGCGATGCGCATCAACGGCACGGAAAAACTGGCCTGCCGCACCTCGATTCGCAAAGAATTCGAACGCCACGGAAGAATTGCGATCGACCCGCTGCCGAACCTCCCCATCATCAAGGATCTGGTCGTCGATATGGCACCGTTCTGGGACAAGATCCGCGCCGTGACCCCTTGGCTGACCCCCGTCACGCACCCTACCAAACGATACGGTTCGTCCGGGCAACTTCGTCTGCTGCCGGACACCTATCAGTTTCATAACGTGGATGCCTGTATCATGTGCGGGGCCTGCGTGGCCGCCTGCACTTCGTATGAGGTCTCGCCGGGCTTCCTCGGCCCGGCGGCACTCGCGAAGGCAGCACGATTCGTCGCAGACCCTCGGGAGCCCGCGGCTGCCAAACAGGCACGACTGACGACGCTTCAAGAAAGCCATGGCATGTGGGATTGCACGCGCTGCAACATGTGCGTCCAAGTGTGCCCCAAAGATGTCCAGCCGATGGAGGCGATCATCCGATTGCGCCGTTCCGCACTCCAGCATGGATTGACCTCCACCGAAGGGGCTCGCCACATCACCGGCTTCGTCGACCTCGTTCGGCATGAAGGACGGCTGAATGAAGCCCTGATGCCGCTCAAGGTCGTCGGGATGGATATCGGACGACTGCTCAGGGTGCTGCCGTTGGGAATACGTATGTGGCTGAAAGGTAAAGTGCCGTCTCCATTCGGGAAGACCATCCCGGGCATCGAACAGATCCGCGCCATCTTTACCGCCGCACGCCGTCTGGCTCGACGCGTCTGATAGGTATGCCCGGCACGTTCCGATTCCTCGACGATATCGCGCTGGCCGACATGGCCTTCGACGCGGAGGGAAATTCTCTCCAAGAGCTCTTCGACTCCACCACACAAGCCCTTCTCGAAAGCCTGGCTGATCCCGCCACCATTGCCCAAACCTGGCGGCACGTGGTCAACCTGGACGAGGCCGACATCCCCACGCTTCTCTTCGAATGGCTCGGGCGATTGGTATATCTGAAGGATGCGCATGGCGTGGTCTTTCACCGGGTTGATCTGTCCTTACGGCACAGCCCCGTACAATCCTCCTGGCATCTCCACGCCGACGTGATCGGAGCGCCTGTGAACCCTGCGACACAAGAACTACGATCCGATGTGAAAGGTGTCACCAAACATCTCTACGCGGTCATTCAAGACGGCGCTGCCTGGAAAGCGAGAGTCGTATTAGACGTATGAAATTGCAAACCGACATGCAGGTCAATCGCATCAACGACTACCTGTGGGAAATTCCGGCGACGGAAAAACCAGGCATGCTGGTCCCGGCCAGGATCTATGCGAGCGCTCCGATCCTTACGGCAATGGATCGTGGAGTCTTCGATCAGGTGACCAACGTGGCCTGCTTGCCCGGCATTCATCGCTACGCGCTCTGCATGCCGGACGGTCATTGGGGTTATGGGTTCCCTATCGGCGGCGTCGCCGCGTTCGACCCTCAAGACGGCGTAATTTCTCCCGGCGGTGTCGGATATGACATCAACTGCGGCATGCGATTGATCCGCACCGATCTGACCTTGTCGGAAGTGCAACCGAAACTCGAGCTCCTCATGACGGAATTATTCCGCCGCGTTCCCGCCGGGGTCGGATCCAGAGGGTTCGTCAACGTGACGCGACGAGACTTTCGAGATGTCATGCGATAGGGCGCGGCCTGGTGCATTGCGAAGGGGTATGGGTGGGACGAAGACTTGGAACGGATCGAAGACCGAGGATGTTTGCAGGGTGCCGATCCCTCGCACGTCACCGACTATGCCGTGGAACGCGGCATCAACCAACTCGGAACCTTGGGATCCGGCAACCATTACCTTGAGGTGCAGGTGGTTTCCGACAAGGGCATCTTCGACCGCACGACGGCTGCAGCCATGGGTGTGACCGGTCGCGACCAAATCCTCATCATGGTCCATTGCGGATCCCGCGGCTTCGGCCATCAGGTCGCCAGCGACTACCTCAAAGTCTTCGAAAAGGCCATGCGCCGGTATGGTATCTCGGTGAAAGACCAGCAGCTCGCCTGCGCCCCGTTTCGTTCACCTGAAGGGCAGGACTATTTCGCAGCCATGAACTGTGCGGCCAACACGGCCTTCGCCAATCGGCAGGTCATCACCCATCAAATCCGGGAGGCGTTCGAAGCGGTGTTCGGTGAGAGCGCCCATCGACTCGGCATGCACCTCGTGTATGACGTGGCGCACAACATCGCCAAGGTCGAGCGGTATCCGGACGGGGAGTGGCTCGTGCATCGTAAGGGCGCCACACGTGCCTTCGGGCCCGGTAGTCCCGACCTCCCGGACTGCTATCGCGCCATCGGCCAGCCGGTGATCTGCGGCGGTTCAATGGAAACGGGGTCCTACCTTCTGGTGGGAATGGATCGCGCCAGGCAGGACACCTTCGGCTCGACGATGCACGGGTCCGGCCGGACCATGTCGCGGGCACAGGCCAAACGGACCGTGCGCGGCGACCAACTCCAGCGCGACATGAAACAGCGTGGCATTCTGGTCAAAGCGGTCTCAATGTCGGGTTTGGCCGAAGAAGCCGGGTTCGCTTACAAAAACATTTCCGACGTCGTCGAGACCGTGGATCGCGCGGGAATCACAAAAAAGGTGGCGGAACTGAAACCAATCGGCAATATAAAGGGCTAGCCCTTCATGACCGTGGCGGCATAAGGACTTGCGGCCTACACATTTTCCGGTCGGCTCGAAGCTCCTTCACCTCCGTAAACCTGTTCGAAGGGACGACACGATTATCGATCGGTTTTTCCGTGGCTGCGGTATTCCACTGTGTTTGGAGGATTGAGAATGGCTCACGCATCCATCAACGCATCCAGATTGCCTCATACCTGGCTCCCCGCGATCCTGATCGGTTTCGTTGTCTCCATGCTGTGTGCGACGGCACTCTATTATGTCCTGGCTCGACATGATCGCTCGCTCGTTATCCAGCGCAACGGCGCGGCGATCGCGGCTGTGGAGCAAAGCGGCCGGGCGATGGCGCAGACTATTGCCTCGTTCGGTGAATCACTGCTCAGCGAACAGCTCGCTACCGTCCAACACGCTCTTGAGAGACAGGCCTCGCCAACCGACCTCCTCGATGCCGCGGTTATCACAGAAGACAATATGGTTGTGGCCGCCCGTCACCCCGCCGCACTCGGCAGGCGTCTCCAAGACCCGGGATGGATGGCCGCGCGCACAAGTCCGGGCGGGTCCATCGCCACCGGGCTCGAACAGGGACGTCACGCGCTGATCGTGGTCGAACCGCTCCGTCAACAGGATCGCATCATCGGCTGGGTCCGAGTCGTCTTCGCCGCGCCTCAAGAGATCCTAATGCTGAGGTCGAAGAACGATCTTGCGAAAGAGGTTGCCCTGGCGGTCGTACCCCTCTTCATCCTGCTGACGACGCTGCTCATCCTTACCATGCGGGGCATCATGAGCCAGGTCCGATCGCTCATCGGCCGCATCCTCCTGGAGGCCATGGACGAGCCTCACCACCCTAATGCGAGCGTCGTAGAGATGTCCGAAGCCGGTTGATGGCCTCCGATCCCACCCTTCCCGGCCGCGCCAACACTTCCGTTTCCATCCGGCCGGCTCAATCTCGGTGCTCTCAGCGGCCCTCCTGCCTTTCAGTAAGTGTTATTTCAATAGCGTGTAGCCGAAAGTTTGATACTCTCGCAGGGGATCCCATAGGCTACGTGACACGCCCCGGCCATCCGAAGACCCTTCTATGACTCACGCTCGTCCCGTCATCCTGGTCATCGACGATGACCCTGCAGCGCGACTCTTCGTTCGAAGCGCATTGGAACCGGCCGGCATGGTCGTATGCGAGGCCGCCGGGGGACGAGAAGCGCTGGCGATGTTCGAGACCATCAGTCCCGATCTCCTCATGCTCGATCTTCTGATGCCGGAGATGGATGGCTATCTGACCTGCTCACGCATTCGTGCACGTCCTCGCGGCAAACGCATTCCCATTGTGATCGTCACGGAGTTGGAGGACGCACACTCCATTGCTCAAGCCTATGAGCACGGCGCCACGGACTGCATCAGCAAACCGGTCAACGCCACGATTCTCTGCCACCATATCCGGTATATGCTCAGAACGAGCAACGTCCTCCAGGCGTTGCTTCGAAGCGAATCCCGCCTGGAACTGGCCCAACGCATCGCTCGCATCGGCAACTGGGATTGGAACCCCAGAACGAATCGTTTTGCCATGTCGAATGAACTCTGCCGCCTGGTCGGCGTTCGTGCGCCGGATTTTGCCGGCACCTTTGAAGCCTTCCTGCGCCTTGTTCACCCGGACGATCGCGTGAGGGTGCACGAGGCCTTGGAAAAACTGATCAGCCACCGGACCCCCTGCGATATCGACCACCGCATTGTGCTGCCGAACGGAACGGACTTCACCATTCACCTGCAAGCTGAGGGAATGCGCGAAGAAGAGACGGAGGAACTGACGATCATCGGCACGGCGCAGGATATTACCGACCGTAAACAGGCTGAACAGGCCATCCATCGTCTGGCCTATTACGACAGTCTGACAGGCCTGGCCAATCGGGTGCTGTTCAAAGATCGATTATCGAATGCGCTGTCGCATGCCGAACGCCATCACCGGCACCTCGCGACGCTGTTTATCGACTTGGATCGCTTTAAGATCATCAACGACACGTTGGGACATACCGTGGGCGATCTCCTGCTCACCCATGTGGCGGAACGGCTCAGCGAATCCGTTCGCCAGAGCGACTCGGTGGGTCGTCATGCCGACCGCGAACCCTCGCATGCGCTCGCCCGCCTCGGCGGGGATGAATTTACCATTCTGCTAACCACGCTGGCACAGCCGGAGGATGCCGGCAGAGTGGCGCGCCGGATTCTCGACTCACTGGCCCATCCGTTCAGCATCGACGGGCATGAAATTTTCATCTCGGCCAGCATCGGTATTTCAATCTACCCGTCAGACGGCACTACGGTGGAAACCCTCCTGAAGAATGCCGACTCTGCGATGTACCACGCCAAGGAGCAGGGCCGAAATAATTGCCAATTCTATTCGTCGGGCCTCAACACGGCCGCCGCCGAACGGCTGGACCTCGAACGCGATCTTCGTCGCGCCTTGGAACGGCAGGAATTCGTCGTGTACTACCAGCCCACGCTCAACATCCACTCTCGCACAATATTGGGTGCTGAGGCCCTCATACGCTGGAAACATCCGACGCGGGGTCTCGTGCCGCCCGGAGTCTTCTTGACTGCGGCGAATGATACGGGATTGATCCGACCGATGGACGAGTGGGTGCTTCGCGAGGCCTGCTCCCAGGTAAAGACGTGGGAACAGGCTGGTCTGCCGGCCATTACGATATCCGCCAATGTCTCAAACTCCTTATTCCATGGGCGCACGCTGTCTGGAACGGTGGCCGATGTCCTTCGCAACTCCGGCCTGAACCCCTGCCGCCTCGAACTGGAATTGACGGAATCCATCGCGATGCGCGACGTCGAAGCCTCCGTGACCATGCTCGAAGAACTGCGCTCGATGGGCGTCCGGCTTTCCATCGACGACTTCGGGACCGGCTATTCGTCCCTGAGCTATCTCCAACGGTTTCCTCTCAGCCGGTTGAAAATCGATCAGTCGTTCGTCAGAGACCTGCTGACGAACGTGAACAATGCCAAGATCACCAGGGCCATCATCGCGATGGCGCATAGCCTGAATCTGTCCGTGTTGGCCGAAGGGGTGGAAACGGAGGCGCAACTGGCTCGGTTACGGGACGAGGGATGTGATGAGGTTCAGGGCTATCTGTTCAGCCGCCCTGTATGTGCCCAGGATTTTGAAGCCTTGCTCAGGATCGATGCCGATGCCCGTACAGCAGCGTAATATTGATGCGCCGGTTGGTCAACCCTTCCTTGAACGCAATATCGTCGGTCTCGTGAAACAGATCGGAGTTAAATAGGACCGCTCGATTGGCACGATAGGGAATCTTGATTTCGTGCGCTCCCTGCCTGGTCAGCCATTCGTAAATCCGGTTCCGGTGCCTGTCGCTGTTGTACGTTTTGAAGTCCCACTCCTTCGGCGCTTCCTTGTTCCAGACCACCAATCCTCCCCTGTCAGGATTGAGATTGGCCTCGTCCGGGGTGATCCAGAAATTGACGTTCACGGCTGCAGCATCGGC
>JACCYV010000044.1 GCA_013696305.1 Nitrospira sp. | reverse complement strand
GGCCGGCATTGAGACTGGCGAACACCCCCCCGAAGGCCAACTTCACGTGGCTATCGGTAGCCCGAATCTGACGGGCGAGAATTTTCGCATAGGGATAGCTAGTGGTACTAAGAAAGCTCAGGCCGACTAGGGCCGGTTTCCGTTGTTTGATCTGTTCGATAATATAATCATTGGGCGTCTCCGGATGAGCCTGGTCAAACATCACGCATTCGTGGCCTGCGCGCTTTAGCACGGACGCCAAGGACATGATGCCGATAGGCGGAAAGCCCATCACCCGAATACGCCCATTCTTGGCTCGGGTCTTTGCAGGGAGCGCATAAAATTGGGGGTCACGCACATGTATGAGAAACACGAGCATAGTGGCGTCCTTTCGTATGGACAGTAACCGGAGCTCCTTGTAATGTCACCGCGTCTGCTGGAGGGAGATCGATCCTGCCTCGGGCTCGGGGCAAACGATCCAACGCACTCAGGGGATTCCACGCTCCTAGGCCTGTATACAGTAACACGTCTCTGGCAAGGGAAAAAGAAATGATTCCTGGCCTTGGGTCAGAAGCGCTGCAAGGAATTTTTCACGCCCGTTGCCTGTCATCGCTCATCGTCAGTGGACGAATCCATTTTGCCTTCGACATACATCACCCCTGATGGAACCGATTCATTGTCCTGAAATGCAAAGAGGGCGTCGGAGTGGCTCCGACGCCCTCTTTGTGAAACGTGCCGGCCGCTAGCTACCGAGCGCCGTCTTCACAGCATGGCCGATCTCGGCGGGATTCTTCACCACTCGGACTCCGGCCGCTTCAAGCGCCTTCATTTTTTCTGTCGCGGTGCCCTTGCCACCGGAAATGATCGCACCAGCGTGGCCCATGCGGCGTCCGGGAGGCGCCGTAATGCCGGCGATAAAACTGATCACCGGTTTCTTCACATGCTGTTTGATGTACTCAGCGGCCTTTTCTTCAGCATCGCCCCCGATTTCGCCGATCATCACAATCGCCTGAGTTTCGGGATCTTTCTCGAACAGCGGCAAGACATCGACGAAACCGGTGCCGTTGACCGGATCGCCGCCGATACCCACGCAGGTCGTTTCACCTAGTCCTAGCGTCGAGAGTTGATACACCGCTTCATATGTCAAGGTGCCGCTGCGCGACACCACGCCGACGATCCCGCGCTTATGGATAAAGCCCGGCATGATGCCGATCTTGGCTTCATCGACCGTGATGACGCCCGGGCAGTTTGGACCGATCAATCGGACATCGCGCCCATGCAGCGCCCGCTTGACCTTCACCATATCGTTGACGGGAATACCTTCTGTGATACAGATAATTAGTTTGACGCCTGCATCTGCCGTTTCCAATATCGCATCGGCGCAAAAAGGCGGGGGCACAAAAATCAGAGAGGTGTCGCACTCGGTCTTCTTGACCGCGTCGGCCACGGTGTTGAACACGGGAATGCCCTCGACTTCCTGTCCGGCCTTTCCGGGCGTGACCCCGGCGACCATCTTGGTGCCGTAGGCCTTGCACTGCGTCGCGTGGAAAGAGCCCTCTTTCCCCGTGATCCCCTGTACCACGACTCGCGTGTTCTTATTAACGAGAATGCTCACGGCTGCACCTGTTGTGTATGAGAGGTTATTTTCCCGGAAAACATGTCATCTTGATGCCAGTTCAAGAAACTTCTCAAAATCTTTAAAACGATGGGCTAGGCCTCTCCGCTCCGCCCTCTCAACATTGTCAGAATGAATTTTGGTGTATTGCTCGAAAAACGACTCAAAATCAGGCCCCGGTATCCAGACGCCATCGACTTGACTTTTTTCAACTCAAGCAAGACGATACCCCATTTGCAGCCTCGCCGCTTATACCGTAAGCCCAACCTCCTCGCCTAAGTTCGTTGTCCTTACTTACCTCTCTCTCCCACAAGGTGGTGTTAGACTGCCGAGATCAACTTTGCCGAAGGAGCAGGGCCCCACCGAGGTTCGGCCGAGAAGGAAAGCGGAAACTGACCGAGTCTGCGAGAGAATTTCAGAAGGCTTCCAGTCGGCCGAATCCGGAGGGTCGCTCCGAGAGGCATGGAAGCGATCGGCAGCCTGACGCCGCCTTCCTACGCCGCCTTGCCGGTCAGCTTCACAATTTTTTGCGCCGCCTCCCACAGATCATTGGCGACTTCAAGCTTGAGATCAGCCTCCGCCAAAAGTTTGCGGCCTTCATTTGCATTCGTACCCTGGAGTCGCACTACCAATGGCACCGTAATTTTCACTTCTTTGGCCGCGTCGATCACACCGTGCGCGATCCGCTCGCACCGCACGATGCCGCCAAAGATATTGATGAAGATGCCTTTGACATTGGGGTCTTTGAGCAGAATTCGGAAGCCCGCCGCAACCGTGTCTTTCGTTGCACCGCCGCCCACGTCCAAGAAGTTCGCGGGCTCGCTGCCCGCCAGCTTAATGACGTCCATGGTCGCCATGGCAAGGCCGGCCCCGTTCACCATGCAGCCGATGTTGCCGTCGAGCTTCACGTAGTTGAGATTATTCGCCGTGGCTTCAATTTCCAGCGGATCTTCTTCGTTGAGGTCCCGCATCTTCTGGACATCCTCATGCTTAAATAGCCCGTTATCGTCGAACGATACTTTGCCGTCCACCGCCACCAGTGTCTTTTCCTTAGTGATGATCAGCGGGTTGATTTCGACGAGCGCCGCATGCTTTTCCATAAAAAGACGATAGAGATTGCCGAGCAACTGCACGAAGGGATTGATGACGGCCGGCTCCATGTGCTGAAGTCCCAAAGCAAAGGCCACATTACGCCCATTGTGTCCCTGAAATCCGACTGCGGGATCGATCGCTTCCTTGATGATCTTCTCGGGAGTCTTCTCTGCGACCTCTTCGACTTCCACTCCACCTTCGGTGCTGGCGATAAACGTCGGCCATCCGGTATCGCGATCCACCAAAATACTTAGATACAGCTCCTTGGCGATGTTGGCCCCTTCTTCCAGAAGCAGCCGATGGACTTTTCTTCCCTTCGGTCCCGTCTGATGAGTGACCAAGGTCTTGCCGATCAACTCTTTGGCGAAGCCTGCAACCGCCGCCTTGTCCTTCGTGATTTTGACGCCACCGGCCTTGCCGCGCCCACCCGCATGAATCTGGGCCTTCACGACAAACACCGCGGAATTCAGCTCGCCAGCCCAGGTAGTGGCGGCTTCCGGAGAGATAATTTCTTTTCCGCGTGGCACTGGTACCCCGAACTGCGCAAACAACTGCTTGGCCTGAAATTCGTGAACGTTCATGTATTCCTCATAGGATCCAATAGCTCATGGCGTTTGACATACCGCGCGCGTCTAAGAGCGATCTTCCTGTCCAGGCCAGACGTATCAGCCATTCGTCGTACGTTCTGGCTCTTTGCGCGTGTAGGCAGGGAGGATCATGGGAGAGATCACCCCACTGGAATTGCCATGCTTCCTCGCATCGGCGCGGAATCGCTGAAGATGATTGACCGTGAGTTTCCCTTGTTGCAGAGACGCGGCACGAGACGCGGCTGTCATGCCTGAACGTTTACCGAAGACCATCAGGTCAAGCAACGAATTGCCCATCAATCGATTCCGACCATGCAACCCACCGGACGCTTCACCGGCGACAAAGAGATTCTTCACATTGGTTTCTGAGTTCGTATCGATTTTTACGCCGCCGTTCTGATAATGCAGCGTCGGATAGATCAGCACTGGGTCCTTACTGATGTCGATCCCGAAACGCTCGAACTGCATCATCATCGCGGGGAAATGCTTCTCGACTGTTCCCGGTCCATGTTCCGCATCCAGCAACGGCGTATCCAGCCACACCCCGACACGACCGGACATGGTGCGAATGCCGCGACCCTCTTCACACTCGCGGATGATCGAGGAGGACACCACGTCGCGTGTATCGAGTTCGTTCACAAAGCGCTCGCCCTTGGCGTTGACCAGGTGGCCGCCTTCTGATCGAATACCCTCGGTGACCAGGGCTCCGATCAACTGCTCAGGATAGACCGCCCCTGACGGGTGATACTGAAATGTATCGATGTGGTCCAGCTTCGCACCCATTCGATATGAGAGACACAAGCCGTCTCCGGTTGCGCCATAGTGATTGCTGGTGGGAAATCCCTGAATATGCAGCCGGCCGATGCCACCGGTTGCGAGAATCACTGATTTGGCTGCGACGACCACCTGCCGATGATTGTCCAGATCCTTGAAGATGGCCCCGGTGCAGTGGCCATTGTCGTCGCTGAGCAATTCGACCGCCGCACAAAATTCGAGGATCTGGATCTTTTGATTCAGCACTTCGTCCTTCAGCACACGCATGATCTCAAGGCCGGTATAGTCTGAACAGGTCAAAAGGCGTGGTTTAGAACTGCCTCCCCCTTTCTTCACATGCAGATTGCCGTCCGCTTGGCGATCGAACAACACACCCAGGCCGATCAGCCACTTTGCGATTGAAGGGCCTTCTTCGACCATCACTTTAAGCAGCTCATGGTCATTCTGCATATGGCCGCCCTTCAACGTATCGAGGAAATGAGTCACAGGGGAGTCTTCAGGAGCCACAGAGATCTGCATTCCCCCCTGAGCCATAACGCTGTTGGAATCGCCCAGCCGAAGCTTGGTTGCCAGAATGACGTTCGCCCCCGCTCCGTGGGCATGCAGCGCCGCAGCGCAGCCGGCGCCACCTCCACCGACGACTAGGACGTCTGTCGTATAGTGAGGCGTCAAGTCGGCATGGTCTGCAATAAGGCTGTCGCCTTCGAGCAAGGCCGCCAATTCGAGAACGGTCTTATCGTTTACGTTAGGACCGAATCTAATCGGGCGATAGGCGCTGGCTCGGTAATCTGGATGGTACGTATGAATCAACTGATCGCGGGCTTCGGAAGGAAATTTCGGAAGGGTCTGCTGGCGACGAGCATCCCGAGTTTGATGAACGATTTGTTGGAGCGCGTGAATATCCATGAGTTCGCTTTTCAGCAGTGAGCACGATACACAGGTATACCGCCTGAAGACCGGCTGACGGCACAAGGCATTACGTCACTGTCGCACAATGATCGGCCAACTCTTTTTCGTTCATGGCGAGGACTCTATTCCATTCCTCCTTGAAGCGGCCATCCTGGATTTCCTTGATACGTGTCTCGAGCCCTTGGGGCTTCTCAGTAAAGTGCGCTCCTTGCGCGCGGCTTACATACAAGGCCACTAGATTGGGCGCAATGTCGGCAATACAGACCGGCGTGCACATTCCGCACATGACGCAGTCCATGAACATTTCGGACACGCTCTTGAAATCGCCGAACACCGCTTTCCAAACCCCTTCCCGCACATCGATTTTCTGCGGGCAGGCCTCCGTACAGGCATTGCAATTTCGGCAGAGCGGCGCTTCAGGGTACAGATTGAAGAGCTCTTGCTTCGGGTCTTTGAGCGTCTGGATGTCGTACAGTGCCTTCCGCGCAGGGAACGGAGGCATGATGGTGAAGGACATGCCATCCTCCACAGCCATTTGACAGGCAAGGCAGGTGCGCACCTTAGGATCATCCTTGGTGCGATAGTACGTCGCGCAAGCGCCGCAGAATCCACCGAGACAGCCCGCGCCCCGCACCACTTCCTGGCCCGTATACCACAGGGCCTTGATCACGGTGATGCCCTCCGGTACTTCGTACTTCTTGCCGGAGATTTCAATCGACACCATTTTGTGACGAAGGACTTCCGGCTGGTCGATTACATTGGCGTCTTCTTGTGTCATATTCCCCAAGTGGTGAGGGGTGAAGGTAAGGAGGCGGCGGTGTAACGAATCCCCTCATTCTTAACGAGATTCACATAATGCACATTGTACTCGTTACAGGACAGGACTGATATCCTAGGCAATCGCGTCTACAATCGCATTCAAGGTCGCGCTTGGACGCATCGCCTTGGACGCCTTGTCATCGTTAGGATGGTAATACCCACCAACATCCACTGGCTTCCCTTGAGCTGCCAGAAGCTCGGTCGAAATCTTGGCTTCGTTCTGTTCAAGTTCTTTGGCGATTGCAACAAACCGCGTTTGAAGAGTTTTATCCTGGGTCTGCTGAGCCAACGCCTGTGCCCAGTACAACGCGAGATAGAAATGGCTCCCACGGTTGTCGATTTCGCCCACCTTACGGGCTGGAGACTTGTTGCTCTCCAAGAACTTCGCATTAGCCTGATCCAGCGTATCCGCCAAAATTTTTGCAGCCTGATTGTTCGCCACCTTGGCGAGGTGCTCCAACGATGCGACCAACGCCAGGAATTCGCCCAGTGAATCCCACCGCAGGTAGCCTTCTTCTTGGAACTGCTGCACGTGCTTCGGCGCAGACCCTCCTGCGCCGGTTTCAAATAGCCCGCCGCCGTTCAGCAACGGGACGATCGAGAGCATTTTTGCGCTGGTCCCAATTTCAAGAATCGGGAACAGGTCCGTCAGATAATCGCGGAGAACGTTTCCGGTCACGGAAATGGTGTCCTGGCCTTCCTTTATCCGCTCCAGCGAGAGCCGGATGGCATCCGCTGGAGTCATGATCCGGATGTCGAGGCCCTTCGTATCGTGATTCTGCAGATAGCGATCAACCTTCTTGATCAGTTCCGCATCGTGCGCCCGTGTTTTGTCCAGCCAGAAAATCGTCGGAGCTCCCGTGGCCTTCGCACGACTCACGGCCAGCTTCACCCAATCCTGAATCGGAGCATCTTTTACCTGGCACATGCGCCAAATATCGCCTTCTTCCACCTTGTGCTCCAATAACGTCTTCCCCGATGCATCCACCACGCGCATCGTGCCGTTACCCAGTGCCTTGAAGGTCTTGTCGTGTGAGCCGTATTCCTCGGCCGCTTGCGCCATGAGACCGACGTTGGGCACACTCCCCATGGTCTTCGGATCCAAAGCGCCGTGCTTCTTACAGAATTCGATGACCTCGTGGTAGACCGGCGCATAACTGGAATCGGGAATCACGCACTTGGTATCGGCCAGCTTGCCGTCCGGGCCCCACATTTTTCCACTGTCGCGAATGACCGGCGGCATGGAGGCATCGATGATGATGTCACTGGGCACATGTAGGTTGGTGATCCCCTTATCGGAATTCACCATCGCCATTGGAGGCCGCTTCTTGTAGACCTCCTGGATGTCGGCTTCGATCACCTTGCGCTGATCGTCGGGCAAGGCTTTGATCTTCGCGTAGAGGTCGCCGAGGCCGTTGTCCGGATCCACGCCCAGCTTTTTGAGTGTCTCGCCGTGCTTCTCGAACACGTCTTTGTAGTACACCGTCACGGCATGCCCAAAAATCTTGGGATCCGAGACCTTCATCATGGTGGCCTTCATGTGGATCGAGAACAATACCCCCTGGTTTTTTGCATCCTCAATTTGCGCTTCAATGAAGTCGCGCAACGCGCGTTTACTCATAAACGTGGCATCGATGACTTCACCAGCCTGCAGCGTGAGCTTCGCCTTCAGCACCGTCATCGTGCCATCCTGACCGACGAATTCGATCCGCGCGTCGGTCGCCGCGGTCATGGTCATCGACTTTTCGTTGGATCGGAAATCCCCGCCCTTCATGTGGGCGACGTGTGTCTTGGAGCCCGGACTCCAGGCTCCCATCTTATGCGGATGCTTCCGGGTATGGGCCTTCACGGAGAGTGGTGCGCGCCGATCGGAGTTGCCTTCGCGCAAAACCGGGTTGACGGCGCTGCCTTTGACTTTGTCGTAGCGGGCCTTGATGTCCTTCTCTTTATCATCTTTCGGATTTTCAGGATACTCGGGAAGCTTGTACCCCTGGCTCTGCAATTCATTGATGGCGGCGTTCAATTGGGGAAGCGATGCGCTGATGTTCGGTAGCTTGATGATGTTCGCCTCAGGCGTCTTGGCGAGTTCGCCCAACTCCGCCAGAGCGTCCGGCTGCTTCTGCGCAGGCGTCAGATGTTCTGGAAAGACGGCAAGGATACGTCCAGCCAATGATATATCCCGCAACTCAACCGACACACCTGCCGCCTTGCTGAACGCGTTGATGATCGGCAGAAACGAGTAGGTTGCCAGCATGGGGGCTTCATCGGTCTTTGTATAAATTATCTTGGAAGCTTTCGTGGTCATGATTGTTCCTCTTTGCGTATCGTGTTAGTTCAGCGCATTCAGCGCTGATCCCGCCTTGAACCACGTGATTTGTTGCTCCGTGAAACTGTGGTTCGCCTGGATGGTGAGCGCCTTCCCATCCGTCTTATGAATGGTGACTTGGACCGGCTTGCCGGGAGTCAGATTGCTCACCCCCGTCACACTGATGCGGTCTTCCTGATCGATCTTCTCATAGTCCTTCGGGTCGGCAAATGTGAGCGCCAAGATCCCCTGCTTCTTCAAATTGGTTTCGTGAATGCGGGCAAAACTCTTGGTGATCACCACACGTACATTCAAGAACCGGGGTGACATCGCCGCATGTTCCCGACTGCTGCCCTCGCCGTAATTCTCATCGCCTATTACTGCGGAGCCGATTCCCTTCGCCTTGAAGCGACGGGCAATCTGCGCAATAGTGAGGCCCGATTCACCGGTCAATACGTCCGTGCCCTTTCCAGGCTCGGATGAAAAGGCGCTATTCGCACCCAGGAACATATTATCGCTGATCTTGTCGAGGTGACCGCGATACTTCAGCCAAGGACCGGCTGGGGAAATATGGTCGGTGGTGGTCTTGCCCTTGGTCTTGATCAAGAGCGGAAGCTTCTCGAAATCCTTACCATCCCAACGCGGGAACGGCTGCAATAATTGCAACCGCTCGCTAGTCGGCGGAATGTCCACCGTGAGCGCTTCGCCATTTTCCGCAGGAGCCACGAAACCTTCGTCGCCCTTCGCAAATCCTCTGGTCGGCAACTCTTCGCCCTGCGGCGGTTCGAATTTGAATTCTATTCCATCAGCACCCTTCAGCGTGTGATTCACGGGATCGAAGCCAAGATCGCCCGTGATCGCATAGGCCGTCACCACCTCCGGGCTGGCGAGGAATGACAGCGTTTCGCTGATTCCGTCATTGCGGCCGGGAAAGTTACGATTAAATGAGCTGACGATAGAATCAGCCTTGCCTTTCACGCCATCAGCCCTTTTCCACTGCCCGATGCAGGGCCCACAGGAATTCGACAAGACCGTGCCGCCCA
>JACCYV010000040.1 GCA_013696305.1 Nitrospira sp. | reverse complement strand
CTCCATTCTCGCACTCCGACCAGCCACTCAGTATAATCTTCAGACGATGGCGAGTCTCGGCGATCGACTGCAGTCGCGCTCTCGCGGTCACGGCTTGATCGTGTGGAGGTTCGTAATGGACGTTATGAGCGTGAGCTGGGAGTGTTGGACTCCGTCCCATATGCTCAGGTTCGTGCGGGTCGTGGTCCCTTTTACTCATCTTCCTTGAATACCATGCTACGAACCTTCTTCTTTTCTGCGTTTCTGTTCCATTGCCTGATGGCTCAGGCTTCGTTTCCTGTGGAGATTGCAACGGCAGAAGAGGTCGGTTCGGTCCAGTCGCTTCGGTCGCTTATCGTGAAGCCCGATCCGGACGGCGGCGTTCGAGCGAAGGCTACATTGCTATTCCCCGGCAGCCCGGCCGTGATCCACTCGATCCTGGCCGACTATCGCAAGTGGCCTGAGCTGTTCGAGACCCAGATGCGGCTGGCGCATCTCGAAGACCATGAAGGTCGAGTCCTCCTCGATCTCTATATCTCTCATGCGTTCCTGCCCGGCGAGCAGCGCCTGCTCTGTGAGTCGCAGAGCTTGCCTGAGGGCGGGCTGGTCACGGAGCTCAAGGGGGGAGATTTCAAGCAATACCATCGAGTGTGGAAACTGCAACCGGCCGGCGACGGGAACCAGACCCAGGCAGAATTCGAATTACTGATCGAGGTTGAAACGATCGCGCCAGACTGGCTGGTGGCAGCCGCCATGGAGCGGGAGCTCAATGCGCATTTTCGGATCGTCAGGCAGAAGGCGCTCGACTACCTTACGCAGGAAAAATAAATGTGGAGAGTTCGGCTTTCTCCACCCCCTGCTTCACGAGCGCGCTGATCTCCAGTCCTCGTTCGATACGAAGGATATCCTCCACCTTGGTTCTGGTGCTGGGGTGCAGGGGCACGAAGAGCGTGCAACAATCCTGATCCGGCTCAATCGAGATGGCGAAACTGCCGAGCTGTTGCGCTTGTTCGGTAATCTCAATTTTATCCATCCCGATGAGGGGGCGGAGGAGGGGAAGTTCCGCCGCCTTCTCGACCACCGAGAGATTCTCCGCTGTTTGTGACGCGACTTGCCCGAGGCTGTCACCGGTGACGAGAGCCCAGCAGCCTTCACGCCGCGCCAGCTCCTCCGCAATGCGCACCATGATCCGTCGATACAACACCACGCGAAAGGGAGCGGGGGCGTTCGCGACAATGTCACGTTGGATCTCACCGAATGGCACGACGTAGAGCCGTGAAGCGTATTGGTAGGCCGTCAACAACTGAACCAGCTCCTGCACCTTTTCTTCTGAATCCCGGCTGACGAGCGGGCGACCCGAGAAATGCACGAAGACCGCCTTGCAGCCGCGTTTGATCATGCGGTAGGCCCCCACTGGGGAATCGATTCCGCCCGAGATCAGGCAGACCACTTTTCCGCTGGTTCCCACCGGCATGCCGCCGGGTCCCGATATCTTCCTCGCTGCCACATGGATCTCATGGGTGAGCATCTCTATATAGAGGGTGAGGTCCGGCTGTTTGAGTTTGACGGTTTTTCCCGTGACCTCACAAAGGTAACCCCCGATTTCGCGCTCGACGTCCATCGAGGTGAGCGGGAGACGTTTGTCCGCACGTTTCGCCGTGACCCGAAAGGAGTGAAACGCTTCCTTCTCGACGAGCCGTGCCGCCACCTGCTTGAGCATGGCTAGGTCCGGGGTAGTCAAGTTCAGCGGCACGGATTCGGTCATGAGGAAGTTTGCCACGCCGCAGGTCCGACTTAGGCGGTCCGCCACGCAATCATGCGACACGTGATGGGGAATCGTAATCCGGATGCGCCCCTGCAAGGACTCAACCCGCCGGATCCTCAGGTCTTTCAGGGCCAGCCGGAGATTGCGCACAAGCCGTTGCTCGAAGAAATCCCGGTTGCGTCCTTTGAGAGCGAGTTCGTGGTAGTGGACGATCGCGCAGTGCATCGGATAATTACAGGATGCTGAAAATGGCCGCCAGCATCGTTCTCGACTCATCAAAATCCTCAACGTACCGCAAGGGTACGTTTCCGGTTTTGTTTCGTCTGCGGCCTTGCTGGACGACCATTTTGAGTATCCTGCGGGGGTCACATTTGATAATCATTCGTTTTTCAGGGATCGCTTGACGTCGATGGCCGCCAGCGTCGTTGTCGACTCATCAAACCCTCGACGTACCCCCGAGGGTACGCTCGGGTATGTGTCTCGTCTGCGGCCTCGCTGGACGACCATTGTGAGCGTCCTGTGGGGATTTAGAGGTGGTGATTGGCTGATTCCAAAAACCGCTCGACGTCGATGGCTGCCATGCAGCCGGAACCGGCTGCTGTGACGGCTTGGCGGTACTCCGTATCGTGAACGTCGCCCGCGGCAAACACACCGGGGACGCTGGTTGCGGTTCCCTGCGAAGTGAGCAGAAACCCCTGCTCATCCATACCGAGCTGGCCTTTGAACAGGCCTGTATTGGGACGGTAGCCGATGGCGACAAAGACCCCGTCGCAGGGCAGTTCCGTCGAAGTTCCGGTCACAATATTCTTCAGCTGGACTCCGGTGACCAAGTCTTGTCCGAGGATATCTTCAACGAGGGAATTCCAGGCAAAAGAAATTTTCTCGTTTTTCATGGCACGGTCCTGCATGATTTTGGAGGCTCGCAGCTTGTCCCGGCGGTGGACGACGGTCACCGTACGTGCGAACTTCGTGAGAAAATTCCCTTCTTCCAGTGCGCTGTCGCCGCCGCCCACGACCACCAGATCTTTGCCTCGGAAAAAGTACCCGTCGCAGGTGGCGCAGGTGGACACCCCATGCCCGGTGAGTCGTGTCTCGTTCGATAGTCCGAGGTGAATGGCCGAGGCGCCGGTGGCGACAATCAGGGTGGACGCCTCAACCGTATGTTCCTCGTCAATGGTCAAGCGAAAGGGACGCCTGCTGAGATTCACTGTCGTGACATCCCCGGTTAAGAATTCCGTGCCGAATCGCTCGGCTTGAGTCCGCATCTCCTTCATCAACTCGGGACCCATGATGCCTTTGGAAAAGCCCGGATAGTTTTCGACCTCCGTGGTCGTGGTCAGCTGCCCGCCGGATTGCCAGCCTTCAATGAGCAATGGGGAAAGATTCGCCCGCGCGGCATAGATGGCTGCGGTGAGTCCGGCCGGGCCTGATCCGATGATGACGACGTGGTGCATGTGCGGATGCTAACACACAGAAGCCGCGAGGGAAAAGCGGCGGGTTAGAAGGCTGAGGAAGATGCTATGCGAGTTCGCGCAGTTCGTGATAGAGCCGTC
>JACCYV010000028.1 GCA_013696305.1 Nitrospira sp. | reverse complement strand
GCTCTGTAATCAAACCTGCCGGCATTGCCATGTGGACGCCGGGCCCGATCGTATTGAAGTGATGTCCAGGGATACGATCGACCTCTGCCTGCAGGCCCTTGCACGAACCGACATTCCCACCGTGGATATCACGGGCGGCGCACCCGAACTCAACCCTCACTTTCGTTGGCTCGTCGAGCAGGCCAGGTCGTTAGACCGCCACGTACTGGATCGGTGTAATCTTTCTGTGCTCCTCCTCCCGTCGCAGGCTGACCTGGGGGAGTTTCTCGCACAGCATCGCGTGGAGGTGATTGCCTCGCTGCCCTCCTATCAGGCGTCTCAGACAGATGCGCAACGTGGCGAGGGGGTGTTCAACAAATCGATGGAGGCCCTCCGGCTACTGAATCGATTGGGGTATGGCAAGGAAGGAACCGGACTCTCGCTCAATTTGGTGTATAACCCGGTCGGCGCGTTTCTCCCGCCCAAGCAGGCAGGGATTGAGACACAGTTTCGAAAGGAGTTGGCGACTCGTCACGACGTCAGCTTTACGCACCTGTACACCATCACCAATATGCCCATCAGCCGGTTTCTCGAATTCCTCATCGAGAGCGGCAATTTCGAAGACTACATGGAACGGCTTGCGGCGGCATTCAATCCGGCGGCTGCGACGGGCGTCATGTGCCGCTATACACTGTCAGTAGGATGGGACGGCACCCTCTACGACTGCGATTTCAACCAAATGCTGGAGTTGCCGGTCTCGCAGGGAACGCCCCAGCACATTCGAGACTTTGATCCGGCCCAGCTCCACCACCGCCGGATCGTCACCAGAAATCATTGTTATGGGTGCACGGCAGGCTCCGGCTCGTCGTGCGGCGGGGCCGTGACCTAACCCGGGTGGAGGAAGCCGATCTCGAGCGTTCAGCGATTACGAACCCCCTCTCGATTCAGAATAACCAGCTTGTTTACACTCCATCGTTAAGCATTCCCTCTCGTCCACGTTCCACCACTTGGCGCCAAGTTTACTGCTCCTACGACCCATCCATTTGGGACGTCTCCTGCCCACCGACGAAGATCCGCTGAAATGGGTCGACCTGCCTCGACACATATCTGAATGACCCAGAGTACATGCTTCGGCTTCTCGGCGACGATGCGATATACAGACAGATTGACGAATAGACCCAGGCGGCGATGCATCGAGAGGTTATGGCACAGGCGCGGTTATGTGCGGTAGGGACTGCGGAGCGCGTGACTATTGCTACAAGGAAGGGGATTTGACCTTCACCAGTTTCGGCTTCGAGACAGGCGGCCGACGCAACACCTGCTTCATGGAGGCCCACTGCTTCTTTTCCGCTGTCGATACGGTGACCGGCTTGCCTGTCTTCACGGACCGGTACAGAGACTGAACGATCTGTACATCGATCAGTCCTTCGAGGCCTGAAGGTTCCGGTTGTTCATCCTTGAGGATACAGTTTGAAAAATAGACAAGCTCCGGCGCGAATTGATCGCGCGAAGAGAATTCACGAATCTTCTTTTTCCCGCTCAAAGAAATCTGTTGCTTGAGCCGACCCACATATTCGTACGCGGGGTCCATCCGTACCAGGCCTTTGGTTCCGACGATATCGTACGCGGACACATCGGCCGCGCCGAAGCTGCAGATAAAGGTTGCCAGGCGATCCCCTGGAAAACGCATGACCGCCGCCGCCATCTCATCGGCTTGTTTGAATCGTGGATCCTCGCCCTGAACCGCATAGGCGCTGACGGACGTGGGATTATCTTGGAACAGATACCGAGCGGCATTGATGCAGTAGACGCCGATATCGTACAAGGTGCCTCCACCGAGTGCCTTCCGCAGGCGAATGTCTCCCTCACGAACTTGCATGGTAAAGACAGAATTGAACAGACGCAGTTTGCCGAGCTTCCCGGAGCGAGCGAGTTTGACCGTGTTCATATTGGCTTCTTCCAGGTGAAGCCGGTAGGCCACCATCAGTTTCACATGAGCCTGCTCCGCGGCGTCGATCATGCGTCGGCACTCCTGCTCGGTGATCGCCATGGGTTTCTCGCAAAGTACATGAATGCCGGCCCGCGCTGCACGCACCGCATAGTCGCAATGCAAATGGTTTGGAAGGGCGATATAGACGGCATCGATGTGTCCGTCGCGCAAGCATCGATCGTACTCCTTGTAGCTGTAGGTGTGCGGAATGCGATATTTTTTACTGATCCGTTGTAGCTTTGCCGGATCATCCGACACGAGCGCGGTCACATCTGAATTGGATCGTGCATGCGCAAAGGCAGGCAACACCGCCACTTGTGCGATATGTCCTAATCCGACGATGGCATAACGTATGCGCGTGGCCGGTCGGCGATTCGATGAGCGCAGCACCGTCGGTGATTTTATTGAAACCGTTCGTCGGAGCATACCAAGGCGACCTCTCTCTTTGCTCGAGAAGGTACCAGGGTAGCAGTCACGGGGGCACCTGGTGATTCCCCTAGTCCTTCACCGGCATCTAACCGCCACGGGGATGGACGACTGATTCAGATATGCCAAATCAGTTCGGCAGAATCTGGGCATCGGTCTATTCTCCTGACTTCTCTCCCGGCATCAAGCTCGTCGTCCCCCTGAGTCCTCCAAATCGTTATGACCGAGGGGATGGTGGCCATGCACGCCCTGTTATGGCGACGCCCGGGCGTTGCCGGAAACCAATCAAGTGTCTCTGCGGTCATGATCCTTGCGCACGCTTCAAATGATTCTCAGAAATCATCTCCTTATGGGATTCCTATTGGATCAGGTGGGCAGAGGCGCTTTATTCTTTTTTACTGAAAGGTGTACCGCACGCCAAAGATCATGCTGATCGCCGAAGCCTCACCGATATTCGCGTGATTGCGCTTCCAGGCGACTTCGGTATTGAGCATAAGTCCTTTGGGCGCGTTAGAGAACCAGTTGGTCAACGCATAGTCCAGGCCGCCTGCCGTTCTCCATGCAAATGAGTCGTTCACGTTGTTG
>JACCYV010000025.1 GCA_013696305.1 Nitrospira sp. | reverse complement strand
GCTTCGATGGCATACAGCACCGCCATATCATCCGGATCGCTGACTCCTTCAAACCGGTGATGCTCTACAATCGTCAGCTGATCGGGCGTGAATGTCTGACCGCTATTGACCGCCCGAAACGTTTTATTAAGTAATTCAAAATTCGCCGCAAACCCTCTTTGCCTGAGACCTTCAACGGCCTCTGCCAGTGTTTTGTATCCTTTCTGTGCCATGCCTGCCCCCTATTTAACGCCCAATTTCGCCAAAATCACCTGCAAGAACAGCCGGGCAATTTCTCGATGGCCGGCGTCGTTGGGATGAAAACCATCCACGCTGAAGATGAGTTCGTCGCGAACCGGTTGCGCGAATAAGTCGACGACCGACGCACCGACATCACGTGCTTCCAGTGCAATGCCTTCGTTGTACGCTCTGACCCGCGCAAGAGTCACCCGGGGATCGGGGGCTCGTTGGAAACGGGGAAGCCGGGTGAGGTCGGGAAGATTGCCGATCACGATGTTTTGCGAGACATTATCCCGAAGCGTCTGAAGAATGAACCGGAGATCCTTCCGGAATGTCTCCGGATCGTCACCGTGCACGACATCATTCCCCCCCGTCCAGATCGTGACGAGGTTCGCCTTGGTGCCGAGCTGCTTTGCGATCCGTACCTGCTCCTTGATCAGATCGATGCGAGCCCCCGGTATGCCAAGATTGATCAGGAAGACCCCGGGCATCCGCCTGTCCAGTTCCTGCTTGAGAAGAAACACGTACCCTTCAGTGAGTGGCGTGGCTCCGACTCCGGTCGCGTCGCTGGCCCCGAGCGCGAGATAGACAAACTCAATTTTTTTCTCGCGTGGTCCACCGCCACAACTTGAGAGACTCAGACAAGACACGGCAGCCATGACAACGGTTATGAGTCGGAGAAGTTTCATATGGACTCCATCATGATGAATAATCACGGTGACCGGAAAAGACAGGTGGTCTCCTCCCTGAGCACCTGCTCATTATGGAACAGTGAACGACCTGGTTCAACCGACGCCTGCGTGCTGAACATTGCGCCCGCTCTCAGGGGTGGGTTACAGTGACGCCTGACTGAATTTGGGAAACATTCGATGCGACCAATTGCGGAGCGCAGAAGAAACGAAGTGTCCTACCTGAGCCAACCAGGCGCGATTATGCTCGTCTCCTGTTACGAACTCGGTCATCAACCCATCGGGATCGCTCAGCCCACCGGATTCCTTGAACAGGCGGGATTTGCCCCGGTCGGCCTCGACATCGCGCTGGAACACATCGATGAGTCAGCCCTGCGCCTGGCACGGTTCGTAGGCATCTCGGTGCCCATGCACACGGCGCTCCGGCTGGGGGTGCGAGTCGCCGAGCTGATCCGCACCGTCAATCCAGCCTGCCACATCTGTTTCTATGGACTGTACGCGACGATCAATGCGGAATACTTGCTCCAGACCCTGGCCGATTCTCTGGTGGGCGGTGAATACGAGGTCCCGCTGGTCTCGCTCATCGAAGCGCTCGACCGGCATCAGTCGTTCCATTTCCTTGAAGGAGTCAGTTCGAGGCACCGGCTGGCCGCTCCCTCGTTGCAACGCGTCTATCTATCGACGACTCCGGCCATCTCCCAGCCGATACCAAGTCGCGGCGGATTGCCGGCGTTAGACCGCTATGCGCGGCTCGAACAGGATGGCTCGGAGCGGTTGGTGGGATACGCCGAGGCCAGTCGCGGATGCCTCCATCGTTGTCTCCATTGCCCGATCGTGCCGGTCTACGACGGGCGCTTTTTCCTCGTCCCGGAGGCCGTCGTCATGGAGGACATTCGTCGCCAGGTCATGGCGGGTGCCACGCACATCACCTTCGGCGATCCGGATTCCTGAACGGACCCGGGCACTCCATGAGCATCGTTCGCGCGATGCACGCAGAGTTTCCGCGCCTGACCTTCGATGTCACCGCCAAGATCGAGCATCTCTTGAAGCGCCGGTCCCTGATACCGGAACTTGGCGGGCAGGGGTGCCTGTTCGTGATCTCCGCAGTGGAGTCGTTCAGCGACCATGTCCTGGCAACACTCCACAAGGGGCATACGGCGGCGGATATCATCACGGCGCTCGGTATTGTGCGCGAGGCCGGCCTCGCGCTTCGCCCCTCATTCGTGGCGTTCACACCCTGGACCAGCTTGGACGACTACCTTCATATGTTAGACATGGT
>JACCYV010000010.1 GCA_013696305.1 Nitrospira sp. | reverse complement strand
AGGCGTCTTTAAGAGCGTGCCGGAGCTGGTCGCGGCGATCGAAGAGTTCATTCGGCTCAACAACCGGAACCCCAAACCGTTCGTATGGACCAAAACAGTCGAAGAGATTCTGGAGAAGACCAAGCATTGTAAAGCCGTTATTGAGACACCACACTAGGTTGTCTGCAGGCTCAAAAATAAGATGTGGAAACGGCGGAAACGTCCATTTAGCGGAGCTGCGCACGGTTGTATCTCTGTGGAAGTCACTGCCAGAACTAATCTCATATTGCCTTGGTCCATTACTTTTTTCATAATTTAGGGACATTCCGAAGAAATCAGCGCCAGCCATCAAACCTGTAACTAGTAGGTCCGGCTGGCCGTTCGGACCACCCTTTTCCATCAAATATCCAGATCGGTCATCGAATGTGGTCGGGGAGCCGCCCTGCATACCGATGAAATGCCAGACCCCAACGTAGTCCTTGCCGCTTTTATCCCCGAAACCAGGAAGCAGCCCGATGAGCTCGTCCGTCGGATTGATTTCATCGGCAAAATCACGGGCATTTTGGTCGCAGTCGTCACAGTCTCCGAAAATACATTCAAACAAACAAAACAGAGGAATGAGCGGAATGCTAAGCCCTTTCGTAACGAGTTCATCAGCTTTTGCGGTGGCAGCGCCGATTCCCAGAATACTCGTCGGCTTAAAAAAAAAGTGAGTGTCGTCTACGTGATCATCGATGGATGCCGCCCAGAAACCAAGTATCTCGCCAGAGTAGTCAATGCCCTGCGGCGGGGTCTGAAAATTGCCGACACTAGGCGTATTGTGTTCGGCATAAATACCCGGAGGCGAGAGTGTAAAGTCAGCGCCACAATCGTCCCCCGTAAACCAATCGAGAGCCACAGGCCAAGGCATTTCTCCAAAATTTTTATTCGCAGCCCACTCGGTACCCACACTCCGCTGATTCGAGATACACTCGGTACGCTTCGATAATTGTAGGCCAGTTTGCAGCATGCGTATTCGGGAACGCCCTTTTTGTATATCGTTCAGAAAAATCTCCCACTGCTCAGCCGTGACGTTCACCAGTGGGCCTGCAATGAGGCGCTCATTTTGGGGTTGACCTAACTCTTGGGAGGCAATAATCATGATTTCATAGGCTAGGATTGAACCAAATAGCCATTCCATTGGGCGATAAAGAGAGGTCTTTATTCTCATCGCGGAATTGCCAGGCTAAATCGATCGACGCTTGGCGTTGTTTCTTTCGTTGTACGGCTTCTTTCTTGTCGGCTGGCGTCTTTGTGCGATGCTTAGACATGTCCCCTCCCGTCGGGGCTCCTGGTGAGGATGGAGGGCGCGGACGCCAGGAACGTCCGCCGATCGGTTCATGAGGCCGACCGTCGCCCTCCAATTTTGCTAACGCTTTGCTAACGCACTGCCTACTTTTCCCTAATACTGAGCATTACCAGCGAACACATAACCTAGCGGAAGTCTTAACTAGATGGTGCTCGACAGTACAAGCCGTAACTTAGAGGGTCTATCCAGCGACTTGATCACGGCTTCGCGTTGGAGGGCCGCTCCTTTGGTGTCGAAGCACTCCGTATAGCGCACCATGAATGGCCCGCGGCGCTTGGTGTATTTCGCGCCTTTCCCGGTCGTATGCGCGTTCATGCGCCGCGCCAAATCATTCGTGATCCCGGTGTAGAGACTCCCGTCGGTGCACTCGAGGATATAGACGATCCAAGTCATGTGATTCGAGGCCGATGTCTCCTGGTGTTTCGTATATGCCGATCGCGATTCCTCGGTGGACGGTGCGATGATAGCGGAAGCCCGGTAGAGAAACCATGGTCAAGCGGGGCTGATCGCATGGGAAATACAAGGCGCGGGCATTGTGTCCGAGACGGTCACATGGATGGCTTCGCGTAATGCGGTTGAAGAGAAAAAGGGGAACCGTACCAAAGGTCGTCAGACTCGACTAGCGGATGCCGGTATGCAGGAAATCGAACCAAAGACCTGAGAGCACTGCCATCAAGATGAGGCCAGAGGTCAATGCGATTATGAGAAATTTTCGATCAGCGCGCCCTGAGTCATGAAACTTATACCTGCCGGACCTGCGAACATGATGAGTGGCCATAACGGTGCTTTCGACTATTTCTTGTTGGCAGCTGTGGCTGGCTATAGCTAAAATTGATGATGCTTTGGAATAGGCGCGCAAACTATGCCTGGCTCATCTTCTGCAAGGAATAGGGGTTCCCCTGAGAGACTTAGGAATTATTACCCCCGTCGGGTTTTCCCCCTTCGTTCCGTGGGTTCCCATGCGCATTCCGCAATCAGTGGCGGGATTGAGGAATGCACCGTGTCTCGCTGATCGCCTTTTCTGAGAAATGAGTCCACGGCACCTTTTCCGGGAGGCGCTCCTCATTGACAGGCCGGACCCAAGCCAAGTAGCGTACTTCGTTCATGTCTGATCCATCACTCATCGACCAAGAACTCCGTGCGGCTGAGATCGCGTGGAAAGCCGGCAATGAAGGGAAGGCGCGGGTGTGCGCCCGCCGCGCCGTGATCCTGGCTGTGGAATCGTGGATGGCGACGAGGGCTGAGCCCGCCCGGCGGGGGGATGCCATGGAACGCCTCCGCATGATTCAGCAGCATGGAGCCTTCCCGCCATCAATTCGGGAGGCGGCCGAGCGACTGAGCACGACGGTCACGCGGCGGCACACCGCCCCATTTACGATCGATCCGATCAGTGATGCCCATGTGATCATCGCGCATCTGACCGTCGAGACGAGCGACAGGTGTCTCCATGAGCATTGACACGCACCCGGCAATGGCATCATGGATCGTGGTATTGCGGCATATCGATAGAAGCGGAGCGTTGTGGTCATTCTGGTCATGGGTGTAGCCGGAGCGGGAAAAACGACGATCGGTCGTTGCTTGGCAGATGAATTGGACTGGCAGTTCTCCGATGGGGATGACTTTCACCCGGCGGCGAATATCGAGAAGATGCGGCAGGGACATGCGCTGACGGATGCCGATCGCCAACCATGGCTCGAGCGAATACATGCCGCCATTGTCGATCGGATCAGCAGAGACCAACCGGCTGTCCTGGCTTGTTCGATCCTGAAGGCGCGTTATCGAGCGATCGTCGAGGCGGGATGTGACAAACACCTGCGCCTGGTCTATCTCAAAGGCAGCATGAAATTATTTCGTGAGCGTGTAGCCTATCGCGTCGATCATTTCATGCGGCTGGAACTCTTGGAGAGCCAATTCGCCATCCTGGAAGAGCCTGCCGATGCCCTCGTGATCGATGCCGCACTCCCGCCGGCCGAAATCATTCGGCAAATCCGTTCTGCTTTCAAAATTTAAATCATCGCCGCCGCATGGCTTCCCCGACTTCCGTACTCCATTGTGCGAATGACGGTTATGCGTTAACGACATACCCCCGGGCGGTCGTCTAGGACCGTCGCCGTGGGTCACCGATGTCGCTGCCGGTCGCCTGTTGACACCGCAACAACAGCGCAGCATGCTATCGACGTCTCTGAGTGTACGTATGAGTTCGAAGTGCAGGACGGACTATCGATGACAAAGCATTCGCTCAATAGCGGTCTTGCCGTGATCGCCCTGTTCAAATTGCTGAAGGGTGTCGTGTTGCTTCTCGTCGGCGCCGGGCTGCTGAGGCTGGTGGACCCCGAGATCGCCACGTTCTTAGCGCCGCTGACGGACGTGCTTCATTTGAATGTCCATTCCAGTCTCATCCAGGCTCAGGTGCTCAAAGTTTCTGGACTGTCTCTTCACGATGTCTTTCTGATGGGATACGTCAGTGTGTGCTATGCCGTCTTGTTGTGTACCGAAGGAGTGGGCTTGTGGATCGAAGTGTCCTGGGCAGCCTACCTGACCGTGATCTCCACCAGCATCGTGCTTCCTGCCGAGTTTTACGAGGTTGCCCGGCAAGGATCAGTGATGCATGTGGCGGTGTTACTCATGAATCTGACCATCGTGGGCTACCTCGTCGCCCGACTCGGATGGCGAACGCTCCGTTAAGAGTCGCCCAGGTTGATCCCTAGTTGTGTTACGAGCCTCTGCGGATCACAGTACACCACATACCAACAGCAATCACATCTCCATCTGAACGAACGGAGCCTGGCACGATGGACGACACATTGAAACCGAAGGACGTCTGGTCCACCCGGATCGATCGCCGGCAGCTATTGAAAACGCTTGGGATTGCGGGATCACTGCTGGCCCTGAGCGGACCTCACGGGATGGCGCACGCGATAGGGGGCCCCCAGGGGGCGCTGCCTGCAGCCTCGGAGCCCGTCTCAGGAACGATGCCCCGTCGCATGTTGGGAAAAACAGGCGTGGAAGTCTCTGCCCTTTGTTTTGGCGGTGCCCATCTGGGGCGTATCGACGGGGAAACCGAAGCCATTCGAGTGTTGCATGAAGCCATCGATGCCGGTATCACGTTTTTGGATAACGCGTGGGAATATCATCATGGGATGTCCGAGGAACGGATGGGCAAAGGGCTGCAGGGCCGTCGACAGCAGGTGTTCCTCATGACCAAGGTCTGTTCGCACGGGCGTGGCAAGCAGGTCGCAATGCAGCAACTTGAAGAGTCTCTGCGTCGCCTGCGAACCGATCATATCGATCTCTGGCAGATTCATGAAGTGATCTATGCCAACGATCCTGCTCGGCACTCTGCTCCAGGCGGTGTCACCGAGGCCATGCTGGAGGCGAAGCGGCAGGGGAAAGTCCGGTTTCTGGGATTTACGGGACACAAAGATCCCTCCATCCATCTTAAAATGTTGCAGCAGGACTTTCCTTTCGATACCTGTCAGTTGCCCCTCAACGTATTCGACGGGACCTATCGTAGTTTTGAGCAAGCGGTTCTCCCGGTTTTGAATCAACGCGGTATTGCACCGCTGGCAATGAAATCACTCAGTGGAAATGGTGACGCCGTCAACCGCGGCCTGGTCACTGCCGAAGAGTCGTTGCGTTATGTGTTGAGCCTGCCGGTCGCGAGCGTGGTGAGCGGAATCGATTCACGCGACGTGCTTCGGCAGAATCTCGCGATTGCGCGTCAATTCACGCCGATGACGGTCGCTGAAATGGACGCTTTGCGAACTCGCATGGTCCCGTACGCAAAAGAAGGACGATATGAACTCTTCAAGTCGTCCGATCGGTATGATGGACAGATCGGTCA
>JACCYV010000328.1 GCA_013696305.1 Nitrospira sp. | reverse complement strand
GCGTCGTTCTTGCTCTTTTACTCGTCGACTAGCAGCAAGTGTATCCGGTTCCAAGAGACCACGAAGAATTTCCTGCCTCAATTGCATGAACAATGGGCTCTGACGGGCCGAGGCAAGTTGACCGCCTTGCAGAAGCGAGAGCCATCGTGCGCTTGAGGCCGCATAGGGGCCGTTCGGCGTGGTGGTGTTCAATTCTTGGAAGGCATGGATCGCATCCTCGCGGTTCTCAAATAACGCCACCAAACCTCTGGTGTAGGACACCTCCTCGCAGGAGACGCTCTGCTGGCAATTGGCCCTGCGCGATTCTTGGGCTCGGCTCACGATTCGCAAGGCTTCTTGCTCTTTCGCATCGGCCTCAAAATAGGCACTGCTGGGCAATGTCTTGAATGTAGCAAGCGAGCCTGCGCAGCCCCAGACGCTCGCTATGAGCATGATCCAGAGTGAGCGCCGACTATAATTTTTCAGATTCATGAAACACCTCCCAGATGGCACTCGGTCGAAAGCGTAGGAACCGGTCGTCGTGTCTGTCGAGAATTTTCGGCGGATTTGTCTCCTCGACTGCCTCTCCCCGCAATGAGAGCGTCGTATAAGACTTCGGAAAACAGGGATTGACGCTCAGTGCAGTGACGAAGAGTCGCTGCGACTACGCCTCGATTGGCCCCAGGGAGTTTCAGTTAACGAGAGTGAAAGGATCACGGCCGTAGCGCGTAAGCACTCCGTAACTGCCTGTCGGAGTGTCAGCATAAAGAGGCCGCCTTTCGGAACGGTTGACGGCGGTGGCAGGCCGCGGACAATGAAGAGGGAGAGCACGGTGGATAGCCAACGTAAGTCTACCCCCCTCTGGGCGGCGAAAGCAAAGGTGGAGAAGAGGAGACCAGCAAATGAAAAGGGGACGGAAGCGTGCTCGTAGCTCAAATGGTTGTTAATTGTCTCTCTGTTTGCGGCTATGCCTTTGCGCGAAGAGGGAGACAAGTAAATGAATAACCAGGGCCATTAGCCGGTTTACCGGTCGAAATGGTAGGCGACGCCGAACATAAAGAGGTTGGCGCGATAGTCCGCGGTGACATTGCTGCGGGTAAAGGAGAACTGGGCGAAATTGTATTTGTATTCTATGAAGGGAGCGATTTTGGGGGTGAGATAATATTTCACGCCGGCCAACACATTAAAACTTGGGGCAAAGGACGCTTCCGGCCTGAAGTTTCCATCCGAAATATTTCCCATGTTGAGTCCGATACCCATTCCTGCATAGGGTTCGAATTTGTATTGATAGCCGGTGACTCGCACCAGCGCATTGAAGGCTAGCGAATGCACGAGGAGATCGTTTCCTGGAATAGGTCCCGAGAGCCGAATGTTGGATGAGCGAGGCACGGTCTGAGCTTTGACGTCGGGGGCCGATCGGTACATGTCGACTTCCAGTCCAAACCAGTTGAACCCGCGGTCATCAAAGTAATGACCGAATTTCGCGCCGTAGGCCAGATTGTTGCTTAAGTCGAGGTTGCCGACGTCCGTCGTATCAAGGGTGGCGACATTAGGTCCGATGGCAAATGCTGCGTAGTTTTCGGCGTGCCCGAGTGCTGGAACGCACAGTGCTACGACTCCCAATAAGAACCCTAACTGCCTGCGAACCATACATCCTCCACCACAAACGAACGACCCGCCCGTCACCTCGCGCTGGGTTGCTACTCTAACGAGCTTGATGCGGGGTGGCAAGAAAGAAGTGTGTCTCAAGACTGGCTGCAGGAAAACTCGCTCCGATGCAGTAGCGTCGGCCGCAGGCAGAACCCGCGCCAGGGCGACTGGTCCCAGGACCAGTTCAGCAAGACGTACCCGGTGTGAGTCACACGGTGATCCGTGGTCCGTCCGAACCCGCCGATCCGTAGGGAGAAGCCGGCCGGCAATGTAATGTCTTTCACGAGGCCGAATTCCGTGAAGTTGCCGGCATAGTAAGCGGGATCACCCTGTTCATTCACGAACTGTTCTCCGCGCCAGATCGTGACATAGGGGCGCCACCCGACCACATTTATGCCGGCCGTCAGTTGATATCCTCGTCCACGCACGATGGGCGAGCCGCTTTGCGTCGGCTCGTTCTGGCTGTTGAGGTACAGCGCCATCACATCCACCTCGCGAAACCAGGACAGGGCGGACCAGTATCGGCCGGGCTGGAAGGTGAATTGAGGGCCGAAGGCCGTCAGGAAGTTGTTCGATGCCGCCCGGTCTCTCGGCAGACCAGCCCCGAAGAACGTGCGAGACTCTGAGTATTGCGCCCCTCCGCTATGGGTCCAATAGACCTGCCCATTGAAGGAAAAGAATCCGGCGCTCACCCGCCCTGCATATCCCACGTCGAACCGCTCCGGCTTTTGGAACGTCTCGATCTGGTTCCAGTCGATGAACAAGTCCTGTTGGTAATGTTCCCGGTTGACCAACAGCTGGAATCCCTGTTCGACGGGGCGCGAGAAGAGGGACGCGTCATTGAAGAGCGCATCCACGAACGGATGGTTCCGTTTAATGGTGCCTGCGATCAACGACACCGCCGGCCAGAGTTCATAGTCTGCCGACAGGATCGGTTGGACCGTGTGGAACCTCTGTGTATCCCCGACCGGTAAACCCGCGAAGACACCGATATCCAAGTTCAGTTTGGAGGAGGGACTGTAGCGGAGAACGGGAGCGATATATTGGCCGGCAAACGTGCTGTTCGCGACCGGTCGTCCGCCGATTTGCTTCAGGCCGGAGTAGGCGATGTGATAGACATAGGTCAGGGTGTCGAGCTTGGCCGTGAAGCGAGGCGTTGCCGCCGTAGCCTGGTCCGCGGAGGCTGATGCATCCTGGGGAGGGAAGAGATCCCTCAGCAATCGGCCGTCCGCGGTATCCCAATTCCAATTGAAGACGAGATACTGCTGGTTGACCCACTTGAACGTGTCTCTGTTCTGGTAATGGACGCCGTCCTCGGTGAAAAAGGCTCTGATCCGTCGCGCCTGGACACCGAACTCAATCGAGGCGGAATCGCCAAAGGGGATGATTTTTGATAGACCGAATTCCGGGAAGTTGCTCGCTGCGTATTCCGGATCCCCCTGCTGGCTCAGGAAATGGCGTGCTCTCCAGAAGGAGACGGAGGGCCGCCATCCGGCGAGATCGAGCCAGACATTCAATTCAGAGGCGTGACCGCGAACGCCCGGGCTATTGGCCATGGGCTCGTTGAAGGATGTGAGATACGTCATACGAACGCCCAGCTGATTCCACCAGCTCAAGGCCGGAAAGTGCGTGGATGGTTCGAGGATGAGTTCAGGTCCGAACGCGGTGACGAGATTGTTGCCGGTGTTGAATGCACGATCGAGTTTCAGGAGGGCCTGGCCGTGATGAACCAAGTGGGCTTGGCCATGGAGCCGCAATGGTCCGGCCCGCAGTTGCCCTGCATATCCGACATCGTAGCGATTCGTCGCCGATCCGCCAAACGCTTGCTCCCAGTTGATAAACAGGTCCTGGCGGTAATACTCTGAGTTCACCATGATTTGCGCGCCCTGTTCGATCGGTCGCACGAACCGGTTCGCCTTGTCGAACACCGCATCGTGAAAATTCCGGTGCGGCACCGCGAGTGTTCCGACCAGGGCGGTCACTTCCTCAGTCGGTCTATAGAGGAGGCGGATAATCGGCCGGACCTGCGAGACCTCCGTGTCGTGGCCGAACGGCATATTAGCGAACACGCCAAGGTCCAGGTCCATGGCTGAGAGCAGGCGCTTTCGCAGGTAGACACTGAGAAAGTTGCCGATGAGCGTGGTATCGCGGCCGAGACCATTCGTGAACGTGTTGTCTTCCAGGCCCTGCTTTTCCAGATTGAGCACATACGTCGTGGTTTCGAGCCGCAGGTCCAGATCGTGAGATACGGGAGGAGGCCCCGGACTGGCCGCCGAGGCTGCAAGGGCATAAAAATTCCCGAGTAACACCCATGCGACCATCAGAGGAAAAACATGCCATGTGAGGAGGCTGCGCTGAGGCACGATGGGAGGCGATCATAAGAGGGCGTCATGCAGGTCGTCAACGCATCTTTCTCACGGAAGTGGTTGGCTCGCCCCTGGGTGGAGTCCGGTTGTCAGATTCGATATCGATTGCTGAATGAGGGGTCGGTAAGCACCACAAAGGTTTCCATGTCTGAATCTCCGCGAACGAGCCTGTTGCTGGGGACATCACTTTCCGTCATTGCCGCAAGCAACATTGTGGTGTCGTTTGGTATGCAATGGTTGACGGTGTCGCGCCTCGGTATAGGCGTACAGGCCGACGCGTTCTATGCCGGGGCTACGCTGCCGCAAATGGTGACTGCCCTGATGATTGACCCATTGATATTTGTCCTCATTCCTTATTTCTCTGGATTGGCCGCGCATGAGCGACACGCATTCGCCTGGTTTTTGCTGATCGGGGTGATCCTGTGTTCCTCGCTGATTGCAGGAACAATGGTGATTTTTTCGCCGATCATCGTGCCTTGGTTCGTGCCGGGTTTTTCGCCCGAGGCACTCCATTTGACCGTCGAATTGGCGCGCATAGAGGCTATTGGATTAGTCGGCGTCGCGTGCTTTACAGTCCTTGCCTGTTTCTGTCACTCCCATCAGCGATTTGTATGGGCCGCGCTGTCATCCTTGTCTTGTTGCTTCATCGGCTGGCTGGTCTTAATCGTTGGTCTTGACCATGGGGGTGTGAGACTTGCCGCATGGATTCAAGTGTTCGTCTGGGGGGGACCCGCCTTACTCCTACTTCCAGCAATCGGCTCAATTCCAAGATTCTCATGGGTTGACGAGCTGGAGCGAGCCCGGAAACTATGGATATGCTTTCGTCCACTTGTGTTCTCTGCCGCATATACGAGAAGCGGATTTGTGGTCGATCGATTTCTCACATCTTTTCTAGACCAGGGAAGCCTCGTGATTCTGGAACTCGCATCGCGGACCCTGACCGCACTTGTACGTGTTCTGAACCAAGGCTTCGTGACGCCTATTTTGCCTCGATTGACTATGTGGGCTGTCGACGGGCAATGGGAAAGGCACTCGAGGCTCCTGAGACATCGGTTGGGTTGGATTGGTGGTGCCAGCGTGGCACTGTTCGTCGTCATTGGCATAATACCAGCCTGGGTGTCTGCTGAGGAGATATGGGCAAGGTGGAGCGGCGTACTCAGCGGTTCATTGGGGCCTCATGAATTTCGCACTCTTTGGCTGGTGCTCCTCTGCGGGTCTGGTGTCTTATTGTGCGGAGGAGTCCACAATCTGCTGATTAATGCTTTTTATGCCGAAGGAGAAACCTGGCTTCCGGCCAGGATGGAGTGTGTCACGCATACAACGGGACTGGTGATGAAGGTGGTGGGAGTGATGCTGGGGGGGCTGATGGGCATTGCGATGGCCGTCAGTTTATTCTATGTGCTGAATACGATTGCCCTCGGCATAGCTCTGAGACGTAGGCTGAGGACGCGAGGGGGTTTAGCGTGCGCCGTATCCTTCTTGCCCATGTTTCGCGAAAAGGTCCCGCCACCCCTGTTGTAGGTCGAATCGTTCATGGTCAGGACAATCTACAGGCGGTGGCTGATGGTGGCTTCAATCGGCCTGTCTTTCGTCCTGACCTTGTCAGGGCTTGAGATCATCTTGCGATGTATGCCGGTGAGCGAAGCCCTTCGTGGAGAGCCGGTGAATGACGCCCATCCTATTTATAGATTCACGCCCAATCGCTCTGTGCAGTGGTCCAAGGGCTGGAATTTCTCGCTCCGCAACGAAATATGGATCAATAATTATGGATTCATCAGCGACATTGATTATGATCCCACTGCTACGTCTCTCCTGTTAGCAATCATAGGGGATAGCTTCGTAGAGGCCGCGATGGTGCCCTATGGGCAAACAGCGGCGGGGTTGCTCAAGAGCAGAGTGGCGGACACCGGTCGCGTCTATTCGTTTGGAGCCTCCGGTGCAGCGCTAAGCCAATACTTGGCTTATGCCAAGTATGTAGGGGAGGAATTTCAGCCCGCGGGATTGGTCATCGTGATAGCCGGCAATGATTTCGATGAAAGCTTGATGAAGTATAGAAGTTATCCTGGGTTCCACTATTTTGTCGACTCGACTGAGCACGGGCTTCGGTTGCAGCGTCTCGATCGGTCGATTCCCCGCTGGAAAGACTGGGTAGTGAGCAGCGCGATGGGGCGCTACGTCGTCTTGAATCTGGAGGCGGGAAACGTGATGGAGCGGCTTACGCATCGCATGGCCGCTCTTTTTGGAAAACGGCGATTCGTCGGTAATGTGGACGCCGAGGTCGAGCGCGGTCGGTTAGAAGACTCACGGCTGGCGGTGGATGCATTTCTCACTCAATTGCCCCTCATGTCTCGGCTGACGCCCGACCGAATCCTCCTGGTCCTCGACGCGCCGAGACCGGAAATCTATTCGCCTGACGACCTTCATGCAGCGCAGAAAAGTTTTTTCGGGCAGATACGCCGATATCTAATGGCTCAGGCCGCCATCAAAGGCTTTGAGCTTATAGATTTAGAGAATGTGTTCGTGCTGGATTATCAGGAGAGAGGAATGAAATTTGAACATCGCCACGATTATCACTGGAATACGAATGGGCATGAAGTGATGGCCGGAGCCATACGTCGATCTTCCGTGTTTCAGCAGATGTTCGTCTCCACCGCAGGGCAAAGTCGAGACAGCATGACGACGGTTCGGTGACCTTCTCCAACCAAGTATTGCCTCAGGACAAGCGCAATGTCGAAGTTCGAACCACGTGTACTCTCCGTCGTCCCGGGGTTGCCGATTGGATACAGCATGATTTTTGCCCGAAATCAGATCGCGACTCTGGAGCGACTGGGAGTAATCAGCCGCACATTCTTCTTACTCTCTCGCACTTCGCCACGAACCATTTTTTCCGACGCAGTGAGATTTCGCCGGGAGGTCGCCTCCTTTCGGCCGCATATCATTCACGCGCACTATGGCACAGTAACCGCCCTGTTTTGTGCATTGCTGACACGAGTGCCGCTGGTTATTACCTATCAGGGCAGCGATTTAAACCCATTCTGGAACAGCAATCCGCTAAGACCTCCGGCAGGCAGGATGATGTCCCAGCTCGCCGCACTCCGAGCCGCCGGCATCATCTGTGTGAGCCAGCAGTTGAAGCACAGATTGTGGTGGAATAGAGCCATCGTGAAGGTCATCCCGTCAGGCGTCGACCATACCGTGTTTCATCCCATACCAAAGCTTGAAGCGAGAGCACAGTGCGGTTGGCCGGAAGATGCAAAGATTGTGATATCCAGCGCTGGCACCGATCCCATTCATAAGCGTCTGCCCTTGGCAGAGGAGGCTGTGCATGTAGCTGAATCATTCTGCGGCAAAATCAAATTTGTGATATTGGACGGCAAAATGGATCAAAAAACTGTCGCCGTAATGTTCAATGCGTCGGACTGTTTTCTGCTGACCAGTTCGTCGGAGGGCTCACCCAACGTTATCAAAGAGGCGTTAGCCTGTCACCTTCCCGTGGTTTCGGTGGATGTGGGAGATGTACGTGAGCGACTTCGCCATGTGTTCCCATCGAAGGTTGTCGGAGAAAATCCACAGCATTTAGGAGAGGCCCTGGCCGAGATATTGCGGATGGGGAGTCGATCAATTGGAAGCGATGTGACAGTCGATCTTTCCGCCGAACGAGTCGCGGCGAAGGTGTTGGTGCTGTATCGAGAGATTGCGGGCAGGTAAGGATTTGCCGCTGGCAGAAGAACTGGCCTGGAATGGGCGACATCGGCGGCGCAATGTCCGCGGTGTAATCCTCCTACGGGTGTTGAAAAGGTCCTGATGGGATTTTATCTCCTATTGACACTTGTGACGGCGATCATCACCGTGTTGGCATTCGTGCTGTGGCGTAAGACCGGTCACGTAGGATTTCCTTTAGGCATCGGACTCTTATATTTTTGGTCGCTCTACGGGGCATGGTCGATCGTGACTGATCAACTCGGTGGAGATAGCGGGAAACGATACGACTACTTGTTGACAAAAATGTTCCCCGTTGAATTAGATGAAAACTATCTCTGGTCCCTCTTCTTGTATGCGAGTTTTATCATCCTGGTTGAATTGGCGATTTTGGGATTCCTCCGCCAGGATCAACTTCAAGAAGAATCTCCTCTTGTTGTTGCCACGTCCCGGATTTACATTTCGCATACATTCATCATGATTCTTTCCACCACGACCATGGTGACGAGCTTCTTGATCATGCAAGATCAATTGCTGACCGCGGCACAGCTCAATATGTCGGCCTATTATGCGACCCGGGGCGGTTTGGGAGAGTATAATGAATGGTTTACCCTTCATCAAATACTCAATCGAGTCGCGCTGTTTGCATTGGTGATGGGATGTGCAGTGTACATGACCGGCAACGCAAGTCGATTCCTGGTGGGGGGGAAAGGTTTCGCAATAGGACTGGCCTATTTGGGATCTATGCTGTGCACGTTCGGATTTCTCGCCATGCTGGGCAATAAGAATGAACTCTTCAGTGCCTTCATATTGGGAGGATTGTTCTATTTGGCTAACGCCAAGCCGGTGAAGTGGAGTTTCGTCGTGCCGGTCGGCATTCTGGCATTTTTCGCCATCGCTGCTATAGATTTGCTGAGGGGGTTTTCGATCCTCGCTTTGCTAGATAGCGCGAGCTGGTGGGAAGCCCTTGCATGGGCTCCGGAAATCCGGTCCAGCAACGAAGCCTTCGCCGCACATTTTTCCCTGTATGGCGTCTTGCATTTCAATGCCGCGTACACCTATGGCGCAAGTTTCGTAGCACTTGCTACCTCAATTATCCCACGAGTGCTATGGCCTGAGAGACCCGAAGGGACCTATGTGCAGTATGCAGAGAACCTTGGCATTTACGAAGGCGCAGCGGGCCAAGGATATACAGTGCACCATGCGACCGGATGGTATTTGAATTTTGGCATAGGGGGGCTGATCATCGGCGCCTTACTCTTGGGCTTCATTTGGGCGCTCTGTTACAACGCCCACTGCCGCGCCAGGCCCGGTGACCGGCGCTGGACGAACCTCTTGGCAATTGTGGCTCCCGCGGGGTTGGTGTCGTTCATGCCCCCATTGGTTCGAGCAGGGCCTGAAGCATATAAGGGGATGATCATTGAGGCCTTCCTTATTCCGACCCTGATCATCTTGTTGGCGTCTGTACGATGGACGGAAGTTCTCGGCCTTCAGGAGCACTGGCGTGAAACCGACGCCAAGTAACCATTCAACACCCTCGGTCGCGATCATCATTCCCTGTCGCAACGAGGAAGCGCACATCGAACAGTGTCTCAAGTCGATTCTCGCGAATGCATATCCCGCAGATCGACTCGACATTTTGGTCGTGGATGGCGGCAGTCAGGATGGCACCAGGGCCATCGTCCAAACCATTGCGAATAGACACTCACATGTCCGCCTCATCCACAACCCAGCCAAAACGATTCCGGCCGCCATGAACCTTGGCATTAGACAGTCGTCGGCAGAGGTCGTCATGAAGGTAGACGCCCATTCCACATATCCTCCCGATTACATCGGAGCCTGTGTCCACTATTTGTTTGCCTATCCGGCAGAGATGGTAGGCGGAGTCTGTACGATCGCAGCGCGAGCGCATACCCATATGGCCGAATCGATTGCGGCTGCCTTGTCTCACCGGTTCGCGTCGGGGAACGCCTACATAAAAATCGGTGCAGGCGAACCGCGATGGGCCGATGCGGCCGCATTTGGCTGCTGGCGAAGAGAGACCTTGGAGAGCCTCGGATGCTTCGATGAGAGAATGGTGGGAAGTTCGGATATGGATTTGAATAGGAGGCTTCGAAAGACGGGCGGAAAGATTTTGCTCTTGCCTCACGTCAAGGTCACCTACTTTGCCGATCCAGACCTCAAATCATTTTGGAGGCACAATGTTAGTGATGGAGTGTGGACCACTTACGTATTGAGGTTTGGTAAACATGCTAGTTCGTGGCGGCATTGGATTCCGCTTGCCTTGGTTCTCGCATTGAGTGCGGTAGGATCGACCTCCTTACTCGATGCCCGGTTCGCCTGGATCCTCGCTGTGATTGGAGGATCTTACCTGCTCAGTAATGCAATCGCGTCTACCCTCGTTGCGATTAAAACGCAGAATCCGAGACATTTGCTGCGATTGCCGCTGGTGTTCGCTGTCAGACACTTTGCTCATGGCCTCGGCGCACTGTTCGGTCTCATCCTGGCCGTGCTACCCGGGATGTCATGGCGAGGAAGACGGGCAGGCATCAACGATACCGGTTATACCGGCCGGAGAATTTTTGATCTCGTCGGATCCTCTATAGGGCTGCTTGTCTGTTCTCCTTTCTTTTGCGTTCTCGGCATACTGATCAAATTGGATTCCCCCGGCCCGGTTTTTTACCGAGGCGAGCGTTTGGGTAGATTTGGGAAACTGTTTCACATTGTTAAGTTCAGAACGATGGATGTAGATCGGGGACCGCAGGCCTTGATTACCGCGGATGGCGACAGCCGGGTTACCGGAATGGGACGATTCCTTCGAAGGTATAAACTGGACGAGTTGCCTCAATTCATCAATGTGCTGAAAGGAGAGATGAGTCTCGTTGGACCCCGTCCAGAATGTTCATTTTATTTCCAATATTACGGCGCTGATGAAAAACGCATGATTCATTCTGTAAGACCGGGCATGACGGATTATGGGTCATTGCGTTTTCATGATGAAGGAAAACTTCTCGCCGGCTCACGTGATCCCGTCACCTTCTATGTGGATCACATACTTCAGAAGAAAATTCGAGAACAATTGCGATATATCCGTGAGCAATCTTTGCTCACGGATCTGAAAATCATCTATTGGACCGTCGTCACCATTGTCAAGACACGCATGAAACGCGATAGAACAGTTTTGCCGTCCGCCTGATTGATCGGATCAAGCTGGTTCAGGTGCGATGAAGGCCATTTTTGTTTCGCTTCCGTGATCACCCATGGCATACCAAGTTCCCTTCGTAAATGTTCCCGCCCATTTCGCAAGTATTCAAGAAGAGATCTTGGAGACTGTGACGAATGTGTTGAAGCGGGGAAATCTAATATTACGCGACGAGCTTCGCGAGTTTGAGAGGAATCTCGCTGCTTTTGTGGGCACAGGGTACGCCGTGGGAGTGAACAGCGGCTCCGATGCACTGCATATGACTCTCCTGGCCCTGGGTGTGGGTCAAGGCGACGAAGTGATTACCGTCTCGCATACCTGTGTGGCCACAATTTCCTCGATTGTGCATACGGGCGCAGATCCGGTACTGGTCGATGTCGCCGATGATTTCAATATGGATATGGCTCAAGTTGAACAGGCTATTACCCCACGCACCCGCGTCATCGTTCCCGTGCATTTGAATGGCCGTTCATGCGATATGGGGCGACTTATGGAGATTGCTCGGAGCAGGAATTTACTCGTCGTTGAGGATGCCGCTCAGGCCTTGGGAGCGGAATTTAACGGACGCAAAGTAGGTTCATTCGGCGTGGCCGGGAGTTTCAGCCTATACCCCTTCAAGATGCTTGGGGCATTCGGTGACGGGGGGATTGTTGTCACCAATGATCACCGTGTGGCGCGACAGGTTGCCGTGTTGCGGG
>JACCYV010000258.1 GCA_013696305.1 Nitrospira sp. | reverse complement strand
TGGTATCGAGGATTTCGAACACGCGTTCGCTGGCCGCCAAGGCATGTTGCAGCATGTGATTGAGCGAGTGAATCTCGTTGATGGGGGTATAGAAGAGGCCGAGGTACGAAAGAAACATCACCAGCTCACCCACCGTCAAATGACCCGCCAGCACTTCTCCCGCGCCGTACCACAAGATCAACACCGTTCCGGTGCTGCCCAGGAACACCATGCCCGGCCAATACAAGGCCCACAAATACATGGCGCGCAGGCTGCTTTGGCTATAGGCCTGGCTCAATGTTTCGAACCGTTTCCGTTCATGCTCGTGTTGATTGAACCCGATCGTTTCCTTGATGCCGGACAAGGCATCTTGCAAGTAGGCATTGAGGTCGGCCACGCTCTTGCGCATATGCGCGTAGTACCCATGCACCCGGCGGGTAAACCAGCCGGCGCACACGACCAGGATGGGAATCGGCACCAGAGAGAGCAGCGCCAGTTTCCAATTCAACACAAACAACATGATCGTGATGCCGAGCAGGGTCAGCGAGGCGGTCAGCAAGCCTTCGAGTCCATCCACGAAGATCCGCTCGACATGTTCGGTATCGCTCGTCACCCGCGTCATAATTTCGCCGGTCGAACGATTCTCGAAATAACTCAACGACAGGCGTTGCAACGCCCCGAACACCTGCATACGGAGCGCATGAACGGCCTTCTGTTCGAGCATATTATTGAACCGCACCCGCATGGAACTGACCAGATTTCTCAAGACATACGACCCCAGGAGCGCCCCCAAGACCCAGGACAATATCTCCGGACGCTTGGACTGGATCACGTCGTCGATGATGATCTTAACCAGATAGGGTGGAATCAGTTCCAGCGCCGTGGCAAGCCCCGCGCAGACAAAGGTCACCGCCGCCAGCATCCGGAAAGGTTTGAGATAAGAGAGTACGCGCAGGAGAGAGTTCACGACGGCTCGGCGATTCGGAAGGGGTCAGATGGCACTGGCTGGTTCTTTCTGCCAAAACTGTTGAAATTCTTCCATCTGCGTCAGCGTGGAGAAGTCGATCATGCGGTCGAGAAAGAGCTTGCCGATGAGGTGGTCCAGCTCATGTTGGATGCAGACTGCATATAAACCGGCGGCCTCGAAATCGACTGGTTTCGCATCCCGATCCAATCCCGTGACCCGCACGGCCGACGGTCGCGTCACTCTACCGCGCAAACCATCGACGCTCAAACAACCCTCCCATCCCTCCATCTGTTCCGGTCCGTAGAAGAGAATCGTCGGGTTGATCAGCACTGTTTTTGGAAAGCCACCTTCGCCGGCGCAATCCATGACGACGAGTTGTTGAGAACGCCCCACCTGAGGAGCGGCCAGACCGATCCCCGGTTCATCATACATGGTCTCCAACATGTCATCGATGAGCTGTTGGAACGCCACCTTCGTAATATCGCGCGGATCCACAGGCAGGGCCTTCTGCCGAAGAATCGGATTGCCGAGTTTGCTGATTGTCAGTATCGCCATGCTGCACCTTTGTCTACATTACACCTTGCGCTACCCGATCTTAACGGCGCTACCGGTCCCTCAAATACCTACCACGGCCCTTCAAACAACCGCAACCGGTCCCCTTGCAGGATGCTCAAAAAGTCCGCCAGGCTGCGTTCACCTCGACACTCTTTTCAAATCCTGCGTCCTTGTATCCTTCGAAGGTCCAGAGGATTTTCAATAACCTGCTAGAGGTTAGGACGCGCGCTTACGGCCCTTCTGTTCCGGCAGTTCGAACGTATCCTTCGACAAGTTCCACCATTCGGTCCACTCCTGCGCCCAAGCCTGCCGATCCTGTTTGCTGGAGGCATCCCAATCGTGGAATTCCGTCTCATGCCGCGTCAACATCCACAGAGACTGTACGGCAGACAGGGCGACAAAACGCTCTTCGTCCCCCACCAGGTCGATGAGGGGTTGAATCACATCCTTATGGCGAATGTAGCGCGATTCAAACGCGGCGGCTTTGCGAATGACCGAATTGGGATCTTTACCCATCGCTTCGATGGCAGGCGGAGCCTGGAGCGGATCAAGACGCACGGCCACGCGGAGCGCATGTTCTCGAATACGCGGGAGTTCGCCGCTCTGCTTCGCCGTTTCAAGCAGCGCGGGTACGGCGGCCGGTGCCTTGATCATCGAGAGGGTCTCGATGGCATTGTAGCGGATCCGCGGACCAGGCATCGTCAACGCCTTGGTCACGACCGGTAGCACCGACTCGCCCAGGTGGACGAATTCTCCCATCGCCCAGAACTCCTGCTTGCCTTCCAGGAGCGGCAACAGCGCCTCCGCCCGTTGCAGTTCTTCCGGAGTCAACGCCTTGGTATTGGGCGCCACCGACACGTCGGGTACCGGTTCAGGTTTTGGAGGTGCCTCATAGGGCATCTGCACCGGCCATACCCGGGACGCAGACCAGGTGTCGACCGGCATCATCGCCATGGACCCTGGCAGAGCAAGACTGCACATCAATAATCGACCGGACCACTGCCGCATTCGTGTCATCATGATGACTACCCTCTCCAAAGCATTGCGATGATGCGGAGCTTAGTGTTCTCGCTCCTCGTCCACCGGTCGCTCGCTAGTCAGGCGACGATGAACCACCTCATACAACACCGGCAGCACGACGAGAATCAACACTGCCGCCGTGAGCATCCCCCCCACGACCACGCGAGCTAGCGGTTTCTGCGCCTGCGATCCGATCCCGGTGGCCAGAGCGGCCGGGAGCAATCCGATCGCAGCGGCCAGGGTCGCCATGAGGATGGGACGCATCTGTACGTCCGCCCCTTTCAGGATCGCCTCCCGTAGTTCGATGCCGCCTCGTCGAAAATCCTCGATACGAGAGATTAACAGGACTCCTCCGAGAATCGCCACTCCCAGTGTCGAAATGACTCCGACCGCCGCGGAGATGCTGAAATTGGTGCCTGTCAGCACGAGGGAAAAAATTCCACCGATGAGCGCAAACGGCACCGTCACCAGCACCAGCAGCGCATTCTTGAGCGAGTTGAAGGTCGTATACAGCAAGAACAGGATCAGAACCAGACTCAACGGCACAATCATCGTCAACCGTTTTTGCTCTTCGATCAGTTGGTCGTATTGGCCCGCCCATTCAATTCGATATCGCTCCGGAAGCGAGACGGCTTTCGCCATCTTGGTCTGGGCCTCCTTGACCGTACTCTCGAGATCACGATCGCGGACGCTGAATTTGATGGGGATGTACCGTTCGTTATTCTCCCGATAAATGATGAAGGCACCGGTGTGGGTCTTGATCGTCGCCACCTGCTTCAAGGGAATCCGCGCCCCGTTCGGCGTATTGACCAGAATATTACCGATGGATTCGGCATCCCGCCTGAACTCGGGCAGGAACCGGACGACCAGATCGAACAGCCGTTCACCTTCAAATACCTGAGTCACGCCCTGGCCGCCCACGGCCGCCTGAACGACCGCGTTCACGTCCGACACGCGTAATCCATATCGGGCACTGGCCTCCCGATCGACCTGAATCAAGAGATTGGGTTGTCCCACCAGCCGGAAGATCCCTAGGTCCTTGACGCCGCGCACGCCTTTCATGACCGCCTCGATCTCCACCGCCTTCGATTCCATTGTTTTCAAATCGGTGCCGAATAACTTGATCGAGTTTTCACCCTTCACCCCAGACATGGCTTCTTCCACGTTGTCCTGAATCACCTGCGAAAAGTTGAAGATGACGCCGGGGATGGTCTTGAGGCGCGCTTCAATTTCTTCCACCAGCTGATCCTTGTTGAGGCCGGGTCGCCACTCCTTGTGCGGTTTGAGGTTGGCAAGGAACTCGCTGTTGAAAAAGCTGGTGGGATCGGTCCCGTCGTCGGGCCTTCCCAACTGGGAGACGATCGTGACGACCTCCGGTGACCGCCGGAACATCTGTCGGATTTCTCCCGTCAATCGAGCGGCCTCGTCGAAGGAGATGTCGACGGGCATCGTGGCGCGCACCCAGAGGTTGCCTTCTTCCAGCGCCGGCATGAACTCTCCGCCGACGAATTGCAGAGCGCCGAAGGCGGCCACCAGCAGCAGCAGAGCCGCTCCGATCACCTTCATATTGTGGTGCAAGGCCCACCGCAGGACGGCGAGATACATCCGGCGAATCGCTCTGACGAACCGCGTGTCTTCTTCCTTGACCACACCGGTTAGGAACAACGAGCAGAGGACCGGCGCCAGCGTGAAAGCCATGAGCAGCGCCCCGAATAGCGCAAATCCATAGGTGATAGACATGGGCGCAAAAATCTTGCCCGGCACACCGGTCATCGTAAATAACGGAATGAAGGCGACGACGATGATGGCTGTGGAAAAGAAAATCGGCCGTCCAACCTGACGGGACGCACGTACAATCTGCTGCGGCACCGTCAGTCCCAACCGACGATCGTGGGAGAGGTGAAAGAAAATGCTTTCCACCATCACCAGCGTCGCATCCACGATGATGCCGAAATCGATGGCGCCGAGAGAAATCAGGTTGGCTGACTGCCCGATCAGGACCATCATCGTGAACGTAAACAGCAGGGACATCGGAATCGTCAAGGCGACGATGATCGAGGCGCGCAAGTGGCCGAGAAAAACGAAGAGGATGATGAAGACGAGCACCATGCCGCTGATGAGAATATCAGTGACCGTTTCGACCGTGGTATGGATCAAGGCTGTCCGATCGTAGAATGTCTTGACCTTCACCCCTTCCGGCAACTTCCACTTGTTCAACTCCTCGACTTTTTCCCGCACCCGCTCGAGTACGGAGAGCGCCTTATAGCCGCGTTGCAGCAAAATGACCCCTTCGACCACGTCGTCGTTGTCGTCGATCCCGACCTTACCCAAGCGCACCCGATGGCCCACCGAGACGGTCCCCAACGTCTTGACGAAAATGGGGGTGCCTTCTTTTTCGGCCACCATCACGTTTTGGATATCTTCCAGGCCGTTGATGAGGCCAAGCCCGCGGATGTTGTAGTTCTGCGCACCGACCGTGAGGTAGTTTCCGCCGACGTTGGCGTTGCTGTTGGTCAAGGCTCCCATGACCTGCGGCAGACTGACGCCATAGCTGATCAATTTCCCGGGATCGATATCCACGTGATATTCCTGAGTCGTCCCTCCAAACGCCGTGACATCGATCACTCCCGGCACCCGCCTGAATTCCCGCCGCAGCTGCCAGTCTTGAATCGTTTTGAGGTCGGTCAGGCTCGTCGTCTTCCCGTTGCCTGCCAGTTCATAGCGATAGATTTCCGCAATCGCCCACCAGGGCGACAAGGACGGTTGCACGTTCTGAGGAAGGCTGATGGTGGCCAGGCGGTTAATGACTTCCTGGCGATCGAAGAAATATTGCGTGTCGAAGTCGAAGTAGACCTTAATGTCGCTCAGCCCGAAGATCGAGAGAGATCGAATATCGGTCAGCCCCGGAGCGCCATTCAAGGCGACTTCGATGGGAACCGTGATTTGACGTTCGATTTCTTCCGCGGACCAGCCGGGAAACTGGGTGATCACCTCCACCATCGGCGGCGACGGGTCCGGGTAGGCGACGATGTCGAGCTGTTGGAAAGCGTAGAGTCCCCCGAAGAGGAGACTGAATCCGAGCGCGCAGACAAGAAACCGCTGAACGAGGGAGAGCTCGACAACTCGAACGATCATCGTCCTGGTGACCTGTGCCCCTGGAGAGTCGGATACATTGCCGCGATCACCGCCTCACCCCTTGACCTCTTGCCCTTTGATCAGCACGGCCCCCTTCGTCACGATTCGCTCACTGACGGTCAGCCCGTGGAGAATACGCACTTGATCACTGGAGACATTCGAGACCCCCACCTCGCGCTTCACGTAATGATTGGGCGCGTCCACCACATAGACGAAATGTTTCCCGTCGATCTCGACCACCGCTTCTTTGGGAATCGTCAAAAACGGGCTGGCATCGCCGATGTCCAGCCTGAGACGCGCGAACATTTCCGGTTTCAAATGTTGCTCCCGATTGTCCACCCATGCGCGAACTTTGATCGTCCGGGTGTTGGGATCAACCACATCCCCGATCGATGCCACCACGGACGCGAAGTCGTTTCCGGGATAGGCCTCCACATTGATGCGCCCGACCTGGCTGACTTTAACCAGCGCTAAGTCCCGTTCGTAGACATCGGCGACGACTTGCAGGCGATCCAGATCGGCGACGGTGAACAACACCTGGCCGGCATCGCTGCCGACGGATTGTCCCGGAGTCACGGCTCGCTCGACCACGGTCCCGGTTAACGGACTTTTCATGTCGAAGCGCGACGTGATGCGCTGTTGTGCCAGCGGCTTCTCCAATTCCGACGCAGGAATGCGCAACGATAACAATCGTTCCTTCGCCCGCCGGAATTCAGCGCGCGCCTTGATCAAGTCATTCTCGGCTTGTTTGAGATCTTTCAAGGCCAACGCCTTGGTGGCGTGCAATTCCTTCGCTAATTCCTGCGCGCGAGTCGAATATTCCAGCTCCGACGCTTCCTTGACGAATTCGGAATAGGCCGCGGTAATATCAGCACTGTCGATGACCAGGAGCGTGGCGCCTGCCTCCACATGATCGCCGAGACGGGCCCGCACCTCCACCACCCGTCCTTGCAGCGGTGAGGAAATCCTCGAGTACCGATCTTCTCCGTAGGCCACCTTCCCGACCAGCACCAGTTCAGGCTGAACCGGTTTGAAGTCCACCACAGCCGTTTCAATTTGACCGGCCGCCTGAGGTGCCGCCTCCGACGAGATGCTTTTGGAGGTCGTCGCCGGCGAAGACGAGCTGGGTTCCTGCGTTTGACTGCAAGCCCACAGGGTGACGCCGACTCCCAGAAATAGAAACGGTTTGACCTGCGAGATCATGACGCAATCTCCTGCCCGACCGAACTTTCCAGTTGGAACAGGTTGTGCTGATAGGAAAACAGGGCTTCGATGAAATTTTGCTGAATGGTGCGGGAAGTGCGAGCCGCATCGAGAAGATCCAGAATGGTGGCGCCTCCCCGTTCATAGGCGCGCTCGACGATCGTGAACGTCGAACGGGCATCGTCCAGCACGCCGGCCAGATAGGCCTCCACCAACCGGCGGCTCTGAAGCAGATTGTGATAGGCCACATCCACCTGGTTTTCGACCTGGTTCACCGTCCGGTCCAGTTCGGCCTGCGCCGATTGCAAGCCGACTTCGGCTTGAACGATCCCACCCTGATTGCGATTGAACAATGGCAAGGGTACGCCCAGGTTCACAATTCCCATCTGTTGGTTGTCGGGACCGCGCGGGCCTTGTACCGCGTACCCGGCGCCGACGGTAATGTCAGGTATCCGAAAGGCCTTGGCGAGTTTCAAATCCGATTCACGCTGCGACAGGGTCGCCCGTTTGCTCCTGATATCAGGACGAACCTCCAACGCCACCGTTCTGAGTTTTCCCATATCCGGATCCACCCGCCGGTAGTCCATTTCCGTCGTCAATTCCAGCTTGGTCGCAGGAGAGAGACGAAGGAGCTGACGCACATCACCTCTCGCGGACTCGCCTTCTTGAATGGCCTCAATGACCTGCGATTGAAAGTCGACCACTTGAAGCCGGATCCGGATGAGATCGACCTCGGCGATATATCCCTTTTTAAAACGAATCGTGTTGACGTCCAAGATCCGCGCGAAGCGATCCCGATTCTCTTCCGCCAGGGCCAGCCGGCGTTGGGCCACTAAGACCCGATAGTAGGCATCCTTGACCGTAAATCCCAACAGTCGCACGGCATCTTCAAACCCTGCTTCAGCCGATTGAATCCCGAATCCGGCGCTTTCGATGCGGTACCCGCGCTTGCCCGCCAATTCAAACAGTTGCTGTACCTGTCCCGTGATGGCGCCGGTTTTCGCCAACGTATTGCCTTGCGTAAACGAGGCCACGTTGCCGACTTGCAGCACGGGATTCGGAAAGAGTTTGGCGGTAATTTGCTGCCCCTGACTGAACGGAATCCCGTACCTGGTAATGAGCAGGTCCAGATTCTGTTTGAGAAAGAGGGCCACCGCCTCGGATAGATTCAGGCGGACCGCCGGGGGAGGAAGCGACCCGACCAAGGAGGACTCGACAGCCTCCGCCGTTCCGCCGATCAAAAGGACGCCCATCAACCAGAGAAACAGCCAGGCGCACAGATATTTGGTACCTACGCGCAGACCCACTCGTGGACCGTCTCTGTTATGGAACATGTCGTCACACATTGCGCGGGAATATCGAACGATCGAGGACAGGGTGACCATTATACTGATTCTCCGGGACATTTGAAACCACGACGGTTCCTCTCGACCTCACTGCATCTTCAATTCAGTCCAAGCCCGATCGTAGAGCCGTATCGCGCGGCCCACATCCCGCATCCACTCCAATCGATCCAACTGATCGAGCGGCGGATAGATCGCGGGATTCTCTCTCGTCAGTGCATTCACTCGCTCGCGAGCCTGCCGGGAAGCGGATGCGAACCGCAACCGCTCCGACGTGCGCGCGGCGATCTCAGGTTCCATCAAAAAGTTGATAAAGCGCATGGCTAGCTGTTTCTGAGGCGCGGTTTGGAGCACCACCAGACAATCGGCCCACAGCGTGGCCCCTTCCTTTGGCACCACATAACGAATAGACGGCCGCTCGGCCATGGCGCGCGCCATCGGCCCACCCCACCCATGCGCTAAGACGACTTCTCCCGATGCCAGCAGCTGGTCGTAATGATCGCTCGTATAGATCTTCACCAATGGTTTCTGTCGCAGCAATCGTTCCTTCGCCGCCTCGATGACCATTGGATCTGTATTATTCATAGACTTCCCTAGAGAACGCAGCACGGCGCCGAATACCTCCCGCTGGTCGTTCAACATGCTGATGCGTCCTTTATAGCGCGGATCCCAGAGGATGGACCAACTGTCCGGTGGCGTAAGGATCACGGCCGAATCGTACCCGATTCCCACGGTACCCCAGAGGTACGGGACCGAGTACCGGCGCTCCGGATCAAAATGAAGGGTCTGCAGGTGCGGTTCGAGGAGAGAGGCATTGGGCATTTCCTGATGGTCCAGTTCACTGAGAAGACCTTGCTGGATCATGATGGCCACCATGAAATCCGACGGCACCGCGACGTCATAGCCTGTCGCCCCGCTCTGCAGTTTCGCCAACAACTCTTCATTGCTGCTGAACGTATCGACCACCACCTTCACGTGCTCGCGTTGCTCAAAGTCCCGGATGATCTCGGGGCCCACATAGTCAGACCAGGTAAAGTAATGCAGCACCGGCCGCGACTCCGGCAAATTACCATCAGACGCTTCTCCGCAAGCCGAGAAGGAGCCGGCGACCCCGAGCAGAAACAAAAGAAAGGCGCCCATGCGTGGCAGCCGTGAAAACATCTATACCTCGCGACGTTGCAGATGCAGAGCGAGTCCGACACAGGACATCGAGAGCACCAGCAGCAATGCAGACAACGCATTGATCTCCGGGGTGACACCGGATTTGATCATCGAGTAGACCTTCAGCGGCAGCGTCGTCGCCCCGGGACCAGCCGTGAAAAACGTGACGAGGAAATCGTCCAGCGAAACGGTGAATGCGACGAGGATGGCTCCCCACAGAGCCGGTCGTAACAACGGCAGCGTCACATAACGAAACACCTGCCACGAACTGGCCCCCAGATCGGCCGCTGCCTCACCCAAGGCCGGGTCCAGTTTCCGTAATCGCGTTCTGAGCATGATCGTGACAAGCGGGATATTAAATACGATGTGGCCGAGGATGACCGTGGTGAGGCCGAGAGGCATGTTGAGCATCACGAAGAACAGCATCAACGCCACTCCCATCATCACTTCGGGAATCACGAGCGGCAACACGAGAGTGCCCTCTATGAGAAGTTGCCGGCGACCGGGCAGGCGATCCATTCCAAGCGCGATGAGACCCCCCAGACAGGTGGCCCCGATGGTCGAGACCACCGCAATGAGCAGGCTGTTGGCCGTCGCGGCGAGCAGCGCCTCGTCATGCATCAGTGCTGCGTACCATTTCAGGGTCGCCCCGCGCCACGCCATCGACAAATGGGCGGCATTGAACGAGTACAGCACCAGCACGAAGATCGGCCCGTAGAGAAACAGCATCGCCAACAGGCTGACCACGTTCAGGCCAGCCGAACTGTGTCTCATCGTCCCTCCAATGGCCCATCTGTCCGGGAAGCGCTTCGGTAATACAGCACCACCGCCGTCATGACCACTGCCATCAATACAAAGGAGACAGCCGATCCCAACGGCCAGTCCCTGACCACGAGATACTCGTGTTGGATGAGATTCCCGATCATCATGCTTCGGGCCCCTCCCAGAAGATCCGGTGTGATGAACGAGCCGATCGACGGGATGAACACCAGGATGCAGCCGCCGACGATGCCCGGCTTTGTGAGTGGAAGAATCACGTGCGTCAAGACCGCCCAGCGCGACGCGTACAAATCCCACGCCGCTTCGACGAGCAGAGGATCCAGCCGTTCGACAGCCACATAGAGCGGCAACACCATAAAAGGCAGATACCCATAGACCAGTCCGATCACCACGGCCGCCGGCGTATAGAGCAGTTCCAGCGGAGCGTCCACTACCCCCAGGGCCATCAGAAATCGATTGATGAGACCGTCATGGCGCAAGAGGATCATCCAGGCATACGTCCGCACGAGGAAATTGGTCCAGAAGGGCAACATGACGAGGAGCAGCAAAAGCGGTTGCCAACGAACCGGGCTCCGGGCAATGACATAGGCGAGAGGAAAACCCAGGACAAAACAGAGGGCCGTGGTCACCGTCGCGTACCACATCGACTGTCCGAGAATCTTGCCGTAAAGCGGGTGCAGCAAATCGAGGTAATTCGACGGCGTGAATTCCCAGACAATGCCGCCATAGGTTCCACGCGAGGCGAAGCTAATCGCGAACACCAGTCCGAGCGGGACGAGAAAAAATACGCTCATCCAGAGGAGGCCCGGAACTGCGAGCCAACCGGGGAGGGAGGAAAATCGAGAGGGCAAGGGACGAGGAGGCATGGAAGGATCCGGGGGCGTCACTCGAAGAACAGCCGTCCGTCAGATGCGGACCATGAAAGGAAGACGGGTTCCCCGAGCGCAAACGGCGGGAGATGCGTGCCCGACCGGTGCCTCACCTCCCACAAGCGATCATGGCCGACTCGAATCAGATATTTCGTATTACTCCCGGAGAAGAGAGTTTTCTCAATCCGGCCACGAAGCAGCGGATCGGGCCTTGCGGGTCGCTCATGCGTCATCCGAAGCTGTTCCGGACGAAGAGATAAGGTAGCCGAACGGCCGGCTTCTTCATCGGAAACGGGGTGCACCAACAGGGGCGGCTGTTCGTCGTCGGACGGCTGAAAGCGCCGATGCTCTCCCACAAGACCTTCCAGCCTGCCAGGCAGTTCATTCGACACCCCGAGAAATCTCGACACAAAGAGATTGCACGGTCGCTCATACACCTCGCGCGGAGCACCGATCTGCCACATGCGCCCCTGATGCATTACCGCAATGCGGTCGGACATCATCATCGCTTCTTCTTGATGATGTGTGACACAGACGCAGGTCAGCCCGGCTTGTTCCTGAATGGACTTCAACTCGACCTGCATTTCCTGTCGCAATTGTTGATCCAACGCCGCCAATGGCTCATCGAGCAATACCACGGCCGGTTTATTCACCAAGGCGCGAGCCAGCGCCACCCGTTGTTGCTCGCCGCCCGATAGCTGCGCGGGTAGACGGGATTCTTTGCCGAGCAACTTGACCATGGTCAACGCCTCGCGCACCTGTTCAGCGATCAGCGGAGGGGCAACCCGTCGCATTTTCAGACCGAACGCGACGTTCTCGAAGACGGTCAGATGAGGAAAGAGCGCATAGGATTGAAAGACCAGATTGAGGGGCCGGCGATTCGGGGGCACCCCGAGCATCGAGCGCCCGTCGATCAATACGTCGCCCTGGTCAGGATCTTCGAAACCCGCCAGCATCCGCAATACCGACGTTTTCCCCGCACCGCTCGGACCGAGAATGGAAAAAAACTCGCCGCGGCGAACCTCAAAACTTACCTGGTCGACGGCCGTGACCGGCCCGTGCCGGCGCACAATCCCGCGTATCTCAATCACAGGAAGTTTAGCGGACCTGGACCCGTCAGGAATGGAGAGAGGCGGAGTGGAGGGCGTCGTCATCAAGGGCTGGATTCAACTCTGAACGCCGGCAGACAAGGATCAATGCTCCAAGCCGACTTTGGAACTGACATCGCGCAGGTGTTTACGCACACGCACTCGATGTTCATGCTTCCGCAAGAGTTCGCGGCGAATCACATCACGATCTTCCGCCACGATCCGCACCAATCGATCGTTATCTTCGGCATGGTTCCGCACCAACTCGGACAGGCGCTGCACTTGGCGTTCCAACCGACCAAGCCGCCACACCATCTCCATGATGGGATTGGCGGCATCGGGTCCCGGCTTGACTGCCGCGGGTTGAGCATTCTGTTTTTTCATGTCCGCTCCTTCGCATTGATCTCGACCGGATGTCGCAGGCGCACGTCGAATTGTAGTATCGACTGAGTTCGAGATGAAGTCAACATTCTGCGTCCTTTCTATTCATCGATCGTCCTGATACAATCGGCCCATCTATGGCTCATATTTTCACCATGGTGCTTGCCGGGGGAAAGGGCGAACGCTTGCATCCCCTGACGGATCAGCGTGCGAAACCAGCCGTTCCATTCGGCGGAAAATATCGCATCATCGACTTTACGCTGAGCAACTGCCTGAACTCCGGCCTGCGCCAGATTACCGTCCTGATCCAATACAAGTCCCATTCTCTCGACCGGCATATCCGCACGGGGTGGAATATTCTCAATCTCGAATTGGGCGAATCCATCGCGTCCGTGCCCCCGCAGCAACGCATCAGCGAAGATTGGTACCGGGGCACCGCCGACGCCGTGTATCAGAATCTGTTCCTGCTCGACAACGATCAGCCCGAATTCCTGCTCGTCCTGGCCGGTGATCACATCTATAAAATGAACTACGCGGACATGTACAACCTTCTCCTGGAAAAGCAGGCGGACGCGATCGTCGGCGCGATTGAAACCCCGCTGGCGGATGCCAACCGATTCGGCGTGATTGCGGTCGATGAAGACCGCCGGATCCTGAGCTTCGATGAGAAACCCGAAAAGCCCCCACACATTCCCGGCGATCCGACACAAGCCTTCGTCTCGATGGGTATCTACTTGTTTCGGACCGAGGTCGTCCGCGAACAGCTCATCCGGGACGCCAAAGAAGGCACGAAACACGATTTCGGCAAAAACATCATTCCCCGTATGATCAAGGAAAACCGGGTCTACGCGTTTAAGTTTCAGGACGAGAACAAGAAGGCCGTGAAATATTGGCGCGACATCGGTACGCTCGACGCCTATTGGGAAGCCAATATGGATTTGGTGGCTGTCGACCCGCTGTTCAACCTGTATGACCAGGAGTGGCCCATTCGCACCTACCAAGGACAATTCCCCCCGGCCAAGTTCGTTTTCGCGCAGGACTTCCAGGGCGGCCGCATGGGAGTGGCACTCGACTCGATCGTGTGCGGCGGCTGCATCATTTCCGGCGGACGCGTGCAGAATTCCGTCCTTTCCCCTAACGTCCGTGTCCACGACCATGCTGATGTGCGGGAATCCGTCGTGATGGAAAATGTGGAAATCGGGGAGCATGCCCGCATCCGACGCGCGATCATCGACAAAGACGTCATCATCCCGCCCAGAACCGAGATCGGCTTCGACCCCGTCGCGGACCGCCAACGATTCAATGTCACGGATTCCGGATTAGTCGTCATCTCAAAGGGAATGAAACTGCATGCCGCCGTCGATTCATCCGGTTGATCTGGTTGCGACTCTCCGCCAAAAAAACCTGACTCCAGCGATCATATTTCTCACATCGAGACGGGCCTGCGACGAAGCCATGCAAGCCTTCGAACGCAGCCAGGTCGTGTTGCCCAAATCCCGACAGGAACAAATCGCCGGTGTCCTCACGCAGGTCACGACGCAGTTTCCCAGCATCGCGGAACACCCGCTCATCGGCACCGTCCAACGCATCGGTGTCGCGGCACACCACGCCGGACATCTGCCGTCCTGGAAAATCGCCGTCGAAGAATTGATGCGCACCGGCTCTCTGGACGCCGTCTTCGCAACCACCACGCTGGCCGCTGGAGTCGACTTTCCAGCCCGCACGGTGGTCGTGACGCAATCGAGCATCCGAAAAGCTCGGGACTTTACCGATCTGACGGCGAGCGAAATCCAACAACTCGCCGGCCGCGCCGGCCGGCGCGGCAAGGACCTGGTGGGATTTGCCGTCATCACCCCGTCGCCCTATATCGATCTGACGGTCCTCACCAAAGGACTCACGGGGCAACCGGAAGCGATCCACAGCCAATTCGTCATCAGCTATCCGATGGTGTTAAACCTCCTCAAAGCGCACCCCCGCGAACAGATCCAGCCGATCCTGGCGAAGAGTTTTGCGCAGTTTCAACTGAACCAGCGCACGGCTGTGCTTGAAACCAAACTCGATGGATTGCGCGCCGAAATGGAGCCCTTTGGACCACGGGTCTGTTCGGATTGGATTACGCAATGGAACATCTTTGACCACGCACGGAAACGAAAAAAACCCCGAGGGCCTGCCGCCAGGCAAGAATCGCCGGATGTCACGGCGCGCCTGAACTTTCTCACACCGGGACGAGTCGTGGGGTTGACGCGAGGACGCGGCATTATCCTCCGCCAGTACCGCAGCAAAGGCCAGCACGCGCCAATGGTCACCCTCTTACGGGACGGCGGCGCCCTCAATGAGTGTCCCGCGTCGATCGTCACGCAAGTGTTCGATCGCACCTTCGAATGCGACGAAACGTCCACCTACCCCTGGACGACCCCGCAGACCCTGGACCAGCTGACTCATCATCTGGCGGACCTTCCGCCGCGGCTGCCGATCTTGCCGATCCTGCTTCATCCGGATGAAGACATGCCTCTCGACAGTTCCATTATTCATACCCTCGGCGACTTTCCCTGTCCGTCCTGTCCTTCACGTCAGGCCTGCCACCGGGATTTTCCACGGGCCTCGCGGGTTCGCCAGGAAATCCACCGCCACACGAAGTCGATTCAAGCCCTCCAAACCAGTCTGTGGCATCGTTTTCAGGAGCGGATCGATGTCTTGGAGCGATTCGGTTATCTCAATCCGAGGGCGCAACTCACGGCCGATGGCGAGTGGGCGCGGCTGATTCGCATCGATCACTCTCTCTTGATCACGGAATTGATTCGCGCCGAGGCCTTCGGCGCGATCGATCCGCCCTTGCTCGCCGCGATCATGGCCAGCATCGCCCATGACGACGATCGTCCCGGCTCGTTTCCGCGCGGGAGTGCAGGACTTGTGACTTTGCTGTTTCAAGTCCGCAAGCTGGCGGAGAGTCTGATGCCCCACGAGGAACCGCCGATGCTGCGGGCCGACGTCGCGGCCCTGACGGAACGGTGGGTGGCGGACCAGACTCTGACGTGGATCGGGCTGGCCCGACTCACGACAATGGCCGAGGGCGACATGTTCAGGTTGTTCGCTCGCACGATCGAGTTTTTGTCTCAACTCAAGACCTTGAAAAGCACACACCCCTCCTTGGCGGAGTCGGCCGATCGGGCCATTGCCGCCATGCGGCGCGGCGTGCTGGAGGAACTCCCGTGAGCATGGAGCCGTTCCATTCAATGGCGACGTTCGCATGACGACCTACGAACTTGAACAGCTACTCCTGCAGCAGCCCGTCTCCCTCCTTCACCGACTCGCGCGAGGACGCATCAGCCGGCACTTTCGATCAGGTAAACGCAAGCTCATCGATCTGTTGCTGCACGCCTCGGAACAGAATCGCCCTGGCCTCGAGTCTGACCTGATTGCGCTGATCGAAGAACCGACGCGCCGTCAACCGGCGGCACCGGCCGAGAAACTTCCCCAGGCGCAAGCCCACCCGAGGACGGTGGGTTCCCCCGCGGCACACCGCCCCCACAGGATCGAAGACCACGGTCACCACGAGCCACCCGTCTCGCTGCATGATTGGTTGTCAGGCATCGGCGTCCCGCCACCGCAACCGTTTGTACCGGATGCATGGCAAGTGGACGCGCTCGCGCAGCTCGCCGAGACGGACGTCGTCGTCAGCGTGCCCACAGGGAGCGGGAAAACCTATGTCGCCATTGAGGCCACCGCGCGCGCGATGCGGGAGAATCGCACCGTCATTTACACGTCGCCACTGAAGGCACTGTCGAATACCAAATTTACCGAGTTCTCCCGCTTGTTCGGCCCAGATCAGGTGGGGATTCTCACCGGTGATCGCCGCGAGAATGCCCAAGCGGCCCTGCTCATCATGACCACAGAAATCCTGCGCAATCTGTTATACGATGCCGCCGGAGGGGAAATCGATGTCCGCCTAGACACCCTGGGATTGGTGATCATGGACGAATCACAGTATCTGGCCGACCCAGAACGCGGCGTCGTGTGGGAAGAAACCTTGATCTTCTGTCCGTCGCAAGCACGGCTCCTGCTCTTATCTGCCTCGATCGGAAATCCCCAGGATATTGCCGATTGGTTGACCGCCATCCGCCCTACGCCTTGCTCGCTCATTCGTCATACCAAACGCTCTGTTCCGCTCCGGGCCGGCTACCTGCACCCGAACGAAAAGCTGACGCCCCTGTTCCGGACCGCCGGCATTCCCTATGGCCAGCCTCACTTACTCCACCCGGAAGCCAAACGGCTTTTCGCCGAGTATGAAGAAGAAACCGGTCCCTCCCGATCGCGGTGACCGGGTCATACATTCCTCTCACATTAGAAGGTGTAGGTTAGCCCAACTGTAGGCCCATGCCTGAGGGTTTGGAATTCCGTCAAAGGGGCCGTTGCAGACGAACCGTCCGCGCCATAGATCTTCCACTGATCGCCGGCAATAACTCGATTCCACCACACTCGGTAGCCGCCCGTGAGATAGAGCCGATCCCAGATCCTGACACGAAGGTTTACATCGCTCGTGGTCCCGATGCCCAAACCCGTCATACGAAAACTTGGATCCTGCGCCAAGTCGGTTCTGAGATGGTGCACATCCTCATTGTCCAGATAGGACAAAAGAAGCGCGACTTTTGCGTCGATGCTGACGCGCGGATCGATCTTATACTCCACTTCGCCACCGAATCGTCCCGAGGCCCACGTCGTCGTATTCGTAATCACAGATTGATTGCGAAACCCGACCGTCCCGGCCGGAGAGCACCGAAACTGAGAATCGAACGATGATGCCGTGGTACATTCCGCTTGCGTCACTCCGGTAGCCACCTGCCGCTCTCGCCAGTACTGCAATCCCACAAACATCCCCAGCGTTCCTTTGTTCTCCCGAAAGGTATATGCCGTCACCCCCACATCGCCATTGAGATACCAGAGGTTGTCGCCGCCGATGTCGCTATAGGTTCGTGAAAATCGGTGTTCCCCGCTGACGGTCGCGCCTTGAGCCGCCGCTCCTTGAGCACTCAGAAAATCGTCATCCGTCAAACGACCTCCTCCGATGGCGCCGAATCCGAAGGATCCGCGCACAAACACCTTGTTCTTCAATTGCACCCGCCCCGTGATTTCGGTGACATTCGTGCCGGTGTCTTTATATTTCAGTTTTGAACTGGGATTCCCCAGGTTGGCATCCAGGCCGGAGGCATTGTGGCTCCAGACCGTTTCACCTTGGCTGAACCACTCGGACACTCCGACGTCGACTCGGATGGTCGACGAAGATGGCGCAGGAGCTCCGTCCGCCGCGAGAACCGCGGAAGGATCTACCAGACAGAGGAATACGGCGGACATCAGCCATCGCAAAGCGATCATCGCGTCAGGGTCCCCCTTCGCAGTCAATCCCCGGACAGTAGCCATGTCATTCCACTGCCAACCGGTCTCACCCTCCGAATGTATGGACGGTCCAGGAGCGGCCTCGAAGGACTACGTATCCATCAAGAGTGGCGCCCACAGATACCCTACCTGTCGACGACGGTCAACAGATTTCTGAGCATCAATGTGCGCTCCCGAGTGGTCCTCCCGACCAGGACAGCCACCTAAGGAAACCTGTCAAGGCTCGAAGCCTCGACGTATTGCGCTTTTGTGCGCCGAGGTGCCGAATTCATACAGTCAAATTATTCGGACGACGGGATTCTCTGTGTCACGCTCACAGTCGCCTACTTGCATGAAGTGAAATCTTTACTTGCCTATTGAACATTCTTTCGTTAGGGTCTGTTCAGATCTTCATCCTGTCAGGAATCTCATCGAATTCTGTCGAGCGATTCCCGACACACAATTAAACGCAACATCGGAGTGAGTTACAGTGGCACGACTGTTGCTGACCAACAGGCGATTGCACTTTCAATTTCAAAAACTACCTAAGGGAGTACCTACCATGAACGTCCTGCCCACACCACCTCATACGAATCCACCTCGAAGCTTGCGGCGATGTGCTGCGGGAAATATTGTTTGCCTCATGCTGCTGCTTTGGCTGGCCGAATGTACTGGGGAAGGCTCGCTTGCCTTCGCACAGAATATCCAGTTTGCGCCGAGCGCAGTATCCATCACTGTCCCTCAAGGGGGCACCGGCACCGGCTCATTAACGCTCAAGAAATCCGACACAGCACAGCATACATATTTCATCAGCGCCAATCAGTCGTGGATCTGGCTCAATCCGCCCTACGGGAGCACACAGACCATTTCCACTGAGACCGACATTCTTACAGTGACGGTGAATACGGCTTCGATGGGACTTTCTGCCGGCACCTATTCCGGCACCATCTATATCGGACAGTCCGGACCCGGCGTGTCAGCGACCTGGCGCATTCCCGTGACCACCACCGTCACGGCGGCCGGCAGCACGCCGCCGCCTGCGCCACCTTCGACCACTCCGCCACCACCACCCTCGACCACTCCGCCTCCGCCGCCCTCAAGCACACCACCGCCGCCGGCAACACCGCCCCCCCCACCACCGAGCGGCTCCTTGACGCCTTTGATTCAGGCTTTCCCAGCGGCCCTGTCGCTCGCGGCACCGAAAGGCGCGAATGCCACCGGGATCTTCAACCTGCAAAAAGCCGGTTCCTCGCAGAGTGCCTACAGCATCAGCACGAACCAGCCATGGATCCAATTGAATCCCCCCTATGGCAGTACGCAAACGATTACCAGTGAAGTCGATCCCATCACGGTCATGGTCAATACCGCGGCCCTGAATGTCGGGACCTACTCGGCGGTCGTCTATATCAGCGAAACCGGCCCCAACGGGTCAAACATGTTACGCATCCCCGTCACCGCGACGGTCACGGCGGCCGGCAGTGGCCCGCCCCCACCACCCTCGCCGGTCGGTGGCGTCACGCCTCCGCCACCACCCTCGGGAGGAGGGACCGGAACTGTCACCGTCGTGTGGAGTGCCAACAATGAAGCGGATCTCCAAGGTTATCGCGTCTACGTCGGAACGTCTTCGGGAGCTCGTTCCCAGGTGTTCGACGTGGGAAATGTGACGTCAACACGCCTGACCCTCCCGCTTGGCTCCACATATTTCTTCGTCGTGACCGCCTACGACAGGAGCGGCAATGAAAGTTCTGCTTCGGGAGAGTTGAGCAGAAGTGTGTTCTAATCGGATCTGAGTGATCGATAAACTTGACCGCTCTTCCCTCCAGGCTGTATAACGGGCGCTGCTTCTTAGCGCCTGCTTGAAGAAACGCTTCTTCGAGCGGGTCCTGCACATGTCCTATGCGCCCGTAGCTCAATGGATAGAGCATCTGACTACGGATCAATGTGGAGGGGGTTGCTCAAGTCGTTCAAGACCTGGGCATTCCCCGCCACTGCAGCGGCGTGAGGTAGGTTAGCCTTCCGTTTCCATTAGTCGCCATTTGTTCCTATTCCATTCGTTTTGTCTCTATTTCTAACACTAGGCTAACACCCCCCACCGTCATCGGCAGACCCCCGGCATGCCCTCGGGGTTGGTACCATATTGGGTCACGCGCCGATATAACAAAAGGCGCGGCCTGCCTAGATGAATCCACCGAACTATGGCCGAACGCGTTGCAGAAAACGCCAGTGAAATGCCGGGGTTCACGTCCGATAGGGCGGAATACAGAAGGTAAATAGGCCCGCTGATTAAGAGGCCTCTAGAGGCCATTTTTGCCAGAGCTTGATCGGTCAACGGTTTCCCCGTTTTTTCATAATCTCAATTGTTTGTGAGCGCTCTATCGATTCTATTGAATCGATAGAATCTGTATTTTTGATCCCCTCTATCACAAATTATCACAGCAACGGCCCGACGACTTACAGCTTAATTGTGAGTCAAATCCATATCGATTTTGGCGCTGCAAAAATTCGGCAAACACACCGCACTCTATCCGGCGTTGTTTCTTTAAGATTCTGTAGTGCATCGGAATGTGTTGACCGCTTTTATCACCGATTGAACAATGACTACCGCCCTCTGCATGGCATTTGCAGAACCTTCTGGAGAATCTCGGGCCCGGCATTGATAAGGGCGGTTACGAAGCTATTCCGTTCTGTGTTGATATGCCAAAGTTGTTTGAGAGTTTTATAGCGGAATGGTTAAGGACGAACTCGCCGGTAAATCTTTTCATTAGTCCACAATATGTTTCGAACCTGGACTCTAACGCTGCCCTTTCATTCCGTATTGACATCCTACTGCGGGAAAGAGAAACAAACCGAGTGCTTGGCATTCTTGATACAAAATACAAGGCCGCCCACATGCCCGATGAGGCAGACATCCAGCAAGTCGGACTGGCTGCGTAGACGAGTAGCCGTCAAAAATATCCAATGGTGCCGAAGCCGGGATTTGATTTGGGGGTAAATTCGACTTTCTTAAACGTCAATGGCTTGCAATATGATAAGCAGTGGTATGGAGTGAGCGGGAATGAGCGGGAAATCGGTCTGCTATACGACTGTTTTACGACCGTATTATGCGTCTATGGATTTAGCGACGGCCCGGGGAATTTCCAGGGCAAACCGGGTTCCTTTACCCTCTCCGCTCTCAACGCGGACTTTCCCTTTGTGAGCCTCGACAACACCCTTCACAACAGTGAGTCCAAGGCCCCATCCTGATTGCGTGCCGTCTTCAGCACGTGCGGCTCTTCCAAAGTTCTGAAACAACCGTGGGATTTCATCTTCCGCAAGCACCGGCCCTTCGTTGTGGACCGTAAGTTCGATGGCCTCTATTCCAGCTTTCAATGAGACCGTTATCGGCGCTCCGGAAGAGCCATACTTCACGGCATTACCAATCAGATTTTCTACCGCACGTTTCAATCCGTCGCTCCCCCAGTTCCCGTCGAGTGGTCCGCTCGA
>JACCYV010000296.1 GCA_013696305.1 Nitrospira sp. | reverse complement strand
TTCGGTTCAGAATACACCTGATTCGCAGCAATCTTCGATTGCGCATACCGCTTGTAAAACATTAAGAGATCCCGTACCGACACGACGCCGACAATCGAGCCTCCTTTTGTCACGGCGAGATGGCGCACACCGAGATCCCCCATCATATCTTGCGCCTCGTCCACCACCTTGCTGCTCTCAATCGTGCAGACGGGCGACGTCATGATTTTCTCGACGGTGAGTTTCGAGACATCTTGCGTGCCGGCCAGCGCCTTCCGTACCAGATCAGTGTCCGTTATGATGCCGACGTGGTTCTTCCCCTTTTTGATGAGCAGTGAGCCGATTCGCAACTCCCGCATTTTTTTTGCCGCGCCGCGAACGGAGGTCGTCGGGCCGACGCTTTGAGGATGTTTGTTCATAATTTGCGCAATAGTCGCCATGTCACATGCCTTTCTGCCCAGTGGGACAAGAGATTCGGAAATGAAGCCGTATTAAAGGATCGTCAACACGATCTTACCAAAAAACGTCCTGCTCAGAAGGTGCTCTTGGGCAGCCTTGGCCTCGGCCAGGGGAAAGGTTCGATCGATCAACGGCCGCAACTTTCCCTGTCCGATCAACTGAGCCGCCTTGAGCAATTCTCCCTGCGACCCCATGTAGGAGCCCTGGATCGTGAGCTGGCGGGAATACACATAGCGAAGATCGAGCTTCACATCTGCTCCGGTCGTGGCCCCGCAGGTGATCAAGCGGCCGCCCTTCGCCAACGAATCCACGCACTGCGTCCACACCTCCGGGCCGATATGCTCGATCACCACATCCACTCCGCGTCGGTGAGTCAGCTCCCGCACCCGTTGGCTCACCGGCTCGCGGGTATGATTGATGACCTCGTCGGCGCCGAGCGCCTTGGCTTTCGAGATTTTTTCGTCGCTGCCGACCGTGGTTAACACCCTGGCGCCGGCGAGCTTGGCCATTTGAATCGCCATGTGCCCTACCCCGCTACCGGCCCCCATGATCAACACGTCTTCGCCGACTTTGAGATCGGCCAGCGTAAATAACATGTGCCAGGCCGTGACGGAAACCAATGGAAACGCCGCCGCCTGCTCGAACGTCAACGTGCCCGGAATCGGAAAGACATTTCGTGCCGGGACCTTGACGTACTCCGCATAACCGCCGTGACACATCGCCCCGATCAACCCGTAAGCGCGGCACATGTTATCGCGACCGGCAAAACATTGTTCGCACCGCCCGCAACCGACGCCGGGAGACACATACACGCGCTCCCCCTCAGCGACGCCCTCCACCTGGGACCCGATTCGTTCGACCATGCCGGCGATGTCCGAACCGGGAATATGCGGAAGCGGCATGGGGTAGGCCGGACTGCCCTGACGGATCCAGATGTCCAGATGATTCAGTGCGCAGGCTTTCACTCGAATGAGGACCTCATTCTGGCCGAGGGTCGGGGCCGGCATATCTTGATACTGCAACTTGCCAGGCCCGCCATGTTCATGAAAGACCACTGCGTTCATATAACTCCTCACCCGTGATTCGTGGCTATATTACATTTCCGCCCCAAACCGCTATTCCGAGAGTACAGCTTAATAAAGATTTCCCACAGGATGATCAAAACCCCATGTAACAAGGCTGCAGGGAGTGCGGCGACTGAGGCGTACCCTTGGGGTACGTCGCAGGGAGACGTGCGACTGATAACGCAGTTAGATGGCGTTTTCATCATCCTGCTAGAAGGTGAGCGTCCCCTCCACCACCATCATGGCTTGCCCCCCGACCGTCACGGCTTGAATGACTTCCTCATCGGAATCCACCTGAATCAGAATGCGTGACGGACGGTCGATCTCATACCCTTGCTCGGCGGTAATTTCGGTCAGCGGGCTGATATCCACGACACCGTGCTGCACTAAATAAGCGCCCAGAGCGCCGCTGGCGCTCCCTGTTGCGGGATCTTCCACGATTCCGATCAACGGAGCGAACATTCTGGTATGCACCGTGGAGGACTGCTCGACCGTCATCGTGCTGAACACCATGAGACCGTTGGCGCCGTACTGCTGGGAGAGGTCCGCAATCGCGGCGACATCCGGTATGATCGAACGCACCGCCGTCAGCGTCCGGACCGGCACGATGATCACCGGCAGACCCGTGGAGACGACCTGCACCGGAAATCGGGTTTCCGTGATCAATGCCTTGGTAATGCCCAGCGAGCGGGCGATCGCGAAGAGCGCTTCCGGTTCATCGATCACATCGAGAAACTGAGGACTGGGTTGGGACATCACCACACGCTCGATCACGCCGTTGCGCGTGTGGATGTCGACCGGAAACAATCCGAGGTTACACTCCTGCAGGACCCGTGTGACCGGCTCCCGGAGGGTCAGGCGGTTCAAGTTGCCCAGCACGAAAAAGGTGCCGATCACCGGATGTCCGGCAAAGGGAATTTCTTGCGTCGGAGTGAAGATGCGCATTTTGACGACCGCCGCCTTGTCGGTCGGGGGAAAGACAAAGACGGTTTCCGAGAGATTCATCTCGCGGGCGATCTGCTGCAACTCCACGTCGGTCAGCCCGTCGGCATCGGGAAAGACGGCGACGGGATTTCCACCGAACGGCTCGTCCGTAAACACATCGGCTTGATAGAATTGCAGTTTGCGCTGCGCCGCCATAGACTCCTCAAGAACGTGACTGGCGGCATGTTGCCCCGAGACAGATTTTTTTGCAAGGGGCGACAAGTCTGAGCGGTTCGGCAGATCGGAATGTTCAATGCCGAATTTTCAATGCGCAATCGAACGCAGCGCATGGCGGGCGTTCACATTTCGCGTTCACGACTAAACATTTCACTCCCGCAGGATGCTCAAAACGACGTCCCACTAGGCCGCAGGTGAGGCAAAACCGCAGGCGTACCCTCAGGGGTACGTTGAGGATTTTGACGAGCCGAGACGACGTGGGGGGTCGTTTTCAGTATCCTGCTACGCCGGTCTCGGGAGGGCTTCGTACGCCTGAGTCAAGGGATGCTTGAGGTATTGCTCGACATAGTTCTGTAGCGAGCCGTTGCGATAGAGTTGCTGGTTGGCGAACCGCGTGTCGATCTTGTGCAGCACCTTGACCCGCACGCCGGTCTGTTTGGTGAATTGTTCCAGACTGACGCCGGTGATATCCGTATAGGGCCCTCGCCCCGACTGCATGATGCATTTGGGGATGTGCACCACCTTCTCCTTGGTCACGCGACGCACGATGTCGTCGAAGGTCAGCAGCACCGTACAGTCGGAATCACCGCTAAGCAAGGCATTGGGCACGTACAGAAAGCGAGCGCGATTCTTCCGAAACATGGTCAGGATTTTGTGCACGCTGCCGGCCATGACGACCGTGTCCTTCTTTTCGAGTTCCAGCGAGTCAAACAGACTGATAATGCGGCGGCGGCTCAGGAAGGCCGTGGTGTACGCCTCCGTGTGGATGGTCTGCAGGTTCGGCAATCCCATGTCGTACACGCGGGTGGCTTCCTCCGGCAAGAATTTGCGGCCCTGGCGCATGACCGCGGCCGTCTCTTCCTTGAGACCCCGGACCGGCGTGAGCGTCCCCATCCAGAGCACGCACTGTTGATTGATGGCGGAAATGGTCGTCGCATCCTTCGACATGGTCTCCTTGTCGAAGGCGTAAAAATTCGCCGAGGACACGGCAGGTCCGTCCAACACTCGCATAAGGTGTTTGACGGAAGGGGCATGCGGCATCAATCGCTGCCGATAGTCGCTGAGCGTGATGAGAGAAAGTTCGAAATTGATGCGGCCGGGGTATTGCGAGGCCAACTGATGGATCTTGGGCGCATGCACGAATCCCACAGTAAAAAATTGAATGCTCTTGTCCGTCTCGCGGAGAAAATCCTCGACCCATTCCATTGCCTTGGGATGCAGAAACAGGTCGGTCCATTCCATGAATTCGTTGCCACCGACACACCAGAATTGCGTGGGATCGGTCGGTTTTTTCCTGATGTACTCGAGAATGAATTTCCAGTCTTCGTCGCTCGTCTTGGGAGGATCGAGCGTTTCGCGGTAGGAATGGTCCAGTTCATAGCAGAACTCGCACTTGACCGGGCAGTCGCGGCCCAGACTCAGAGGGATCTTGCCCGCCTCCATTTCACGGATGAGCACCTGCCGATAGTCAGTACGATCTTTGAAGAGCGTGGCGGGTTGGAAAATCGGGAGTGCCGTGGCCATGGTGAAACACCTTGCCGGTTGCCCCGGGAGCAACGACCGCTAGATTGACAACTTTACGATGAACTTGTCAGACTCCCTGGCATGGCTGACGACACACTGGCCAAGGCTCTGGAACTGTTCACACTCACCTTGCCCGTCACCCGCGAACAACTGGACCAGAACCATGCACAACTCCTCCACACCTGGAATCCCCATCGGTTCGCCAATCTGACCAACAATCCCAAGAAATACATGCAGGCTTACAAGAAAGCTGAAGAGATGACCCGACTCATCGAAACCTCGTACGCCCTGCTCTCCGCGTTAGTCATCCCCAACAAAGTGTCAGGCGGCCAGTCTTCTTCTTGACCTGGATCCTGAATCTCCTCCGAGCGATGCGCTGATTTTTCCCGGATGGTCAAAACGGCATGTACCAAGGCCGCAGGGAGTATGGCGACTGAGGCGTACCCTTGAGGTACGTCGCAGGGAGACATGCGACCGAGAACGCCGGTAGATGGCGTTTTCACCATCCGGCTATCCGAGGCCATGCGAGACCACCCGGGCCATGGACGTTTCGCCGTCCTTTTCGCCCGTCCCTTCAGCGATAGCCATGGGCCAGGTCACCAGGCCTGACACGCCGTCCGCCGCGGTCGCGCCTTCTTTGGTCGCCGCGTAAATCTGAGGCAACCGATTCGTCCCGAATTTTGAAATGTAGAGAAATACGTGTTCGCGCGCATTGACGCGCACCGCCCAGGGATGGAAGTCGTTCCGGTAGAACTCCTCGCAGAGCTGCATCGCATCCAGGCAGGAAATCCCGCCGGGCTCATTGAGTGTGTAATAGTAGTCGAGCGGAAGGTCGTACTCTTCCTGCTTGTGTATCGTGATACCGAACTTCTCGGGGCTTCTGACCATCGGCGTGTGCCGGTAAGCCACGAAGTAGAAGATCTCCACAGAATGGATATTGGGCTGGTTCTCGATGACGAACTGGCGGGTTTCCAGCGCCTCGTCCCGCGTCTCCCCGGGGAATCCGTAGAAGGCCATCACATGGTTCCAGATGCCGGCCTTGGCCGCCTGCCGCAGATTGTTTTCAATGACGCTCTTCCTCGCGTGCTTGTCCATGAGGTTGAGCACCCGCTCGTTCGCCGATTCCATGCCGTAATACAACGTGCAGCAACCCGACTTCGCCGCCAGCTCCCAGACCGACAGATCTTGGAGCGTCTCTTCGAAACGAATCAGCGTGGTCCATTTGATGCCGGTATTTTGATCGACCAGGAGCTGCGAGACCTTCTTGAACAACGCCGGCGGATAGGACTCGTCTGAAAACAGGAAGTGCCGGCAGTGATATTTGTCGCGCAGCGCCGTGATCTGTTCGACCACCAGATTCGCCGACATGCCCCGGTACTGGTCGAAGTAGCCCTGCCCGTGATCGCAGAACGTGCAGCGTCCCCAATAACAGCCCCGCGTCGCGAGATAAGGAATGATCCGTTCCGGCACGAAGTAATGGTCCAGCGGTAGCCCGTCAAAGTCCGGCAAGGGCAGCGCGGTGGTCTTCTCCGTATAAATTTCCTGATTCAGGTGCACGCCTGTCTCGTCGCGATGCATCAAATTGGGCACCGAATTCATGGTCCGCTGACCGTCAAGTGCATCGAGCAACCAGAGCAACGCGTGTTCGCCTTCGTAGAGAATGGCCGAATCGAACACCTCGGTAAAGAACCGGTCATGCCCCCCCCATTCTTCCTGCAGCCGGGTCACGACATTGCCGCCGACCACGACGTGGATGTTCGGGAAACTTTCCTTGATCATCTTGCAGAAGGTGAGACCGGCCATCAGTTGCATCTGGGTGCCGATCGACACGCCAATGACATCCGGCTTCTCTTTACTAACGCTTGGCAGCACGAGTTCATTGCAGATGTCCCGATAGACATTGACCTGTTCATCATCCAGGCAGGCGAACACTTCCTTCGACACGCCCGGGCGATAGCCCAGATTGCTTTCCATCGGATAAAACACGAGCGACGCCGGGTAATAGGCCGCTGAAATATACTGCATCACCTCACGAAACGTGTTCAGCGCCCACTCCAACCGATCGGCTTCGTAGAACGCCGCCCCGCGCACCACCTGCTTGGCACGCTCAGCTCGTTCTGCAAGATCGAAAACATCCACCGGCTCCATCTGTTCCAGGCAGGCCTTCCGGCCTTCTTCCTGTTCACTCAGTTCGCGCTTGGCCTGTAGTGACTTCAACTGCATGCTCTGGCGCGCTTTGATCAAAATAAGAAACGAGTCGCTGAAGAAATGGTCGTACATCTCGATGTTGATGTCCCGCTGCACGACCTGATGTCCGGCCTGGCGCAACACGGCGGTCAACGACGGCAAGGCCAGGTAAGGCGCCGTCGGCACCCACTCGGGCGGGAACAGCAACATGACTTTTTTCGGTCGTATGGGTGTAGTGTTGGTCGACGGCGGCACGGTGCTGATTTGGACAAGCTCGCTCATGGTCATCATTCCATATTCAGGATGTTCAAAAAGGATATCCGGCAAGGCCGCAGCGAGCGAGAGCGCGAGGCGTACTTCGCTCTGTACGTTGAGCGCTTGAGCAATGCGAGAACGCCGCCGGAGGCCTTTTTCAACATCCTGCTCATTACATTTTCCCGGCGAGTGACGGCGGCGCCGTCGCAATCCGAGCCGCCTGAAATTGTAGATCAGGCAGCTTCTGCAGCCCGAACCGTGCAATGTAGAGAAAGATATATTCGCGGATGAAGAGCCGCAGGTCCCAGCCGGGATTGTGGTTCCGTTCGAATTCTTGGAACACCCGTTCGGCCTCCTCGATGCTCAGCCCCTGCTGCACCGTGAAGTAGTAGTCCAGCGCCAAATCCCATTCGGGGTTCTTGTAGGCGGTCACGCCCCACTTCTCCGGATGCTTCGCCACCGGGTTATGCCGGCCTAGGTCGAACGTGCCGAACCCCAGCGAATGCACATGGTCCTTGTTCTGCTCCAGGAACTCCACCGACGACCAGGCTTCCTCCCTCGTCTCGCCGGGAAAACCGAAGAAGCCCATGCAGTGGTTCCAGATGCCGACGTTCGCCGACAGCTGCAAATGCTTCGTGATGACCTCCGTCGTCGTCGCCTTGTCCATCAACTTCAGCACACGCTCGTTGCCCGACTCGTAGCCGAAGTGGAGATAGCGGCAACCCGAGTCCTTCGCATCCTGCCAGACGGCATCTTCCAAGAGGCTCTTCTCGAACCGCATGTGCGTCGTCCAGACGATGTCCATCTTGCTGTCGATCAACCCGCGCGCCAGCTTGCGGAACAGCGCCGGCGGGTACGACTCGTCCGTGAAGTGGAAATGTTTCGCGCCGTATTTGTCGCGGAGATGTTGCACTTCGGCCAGAATATCCTGAATCTTCTTCGTCCGGTAGCCTGCCGTGTAGCCCTCGCCATGGTCGCAGAACTCGCAGCGGCCCCAATAGCAACCGCGCGTGGCCAGATAGGGCAGGATCTTCGTCGGCACGAAATACTTGTCGAGCGGCAGCCCGTCGAAATCGGGCGGCGGCAGCATGGCCATATCTTCCGCATAACTCGTGGCCGAGATATGCACCCCGGTCTCGTCCTTATAGATGGTGTTGGGCACATCGGCCAGGCTTCGCTTCGCGCCCACCGCCGACACCAGCTGCACGAAGGCCGTCTCCCCTTCATAGACCACGGCACTGTCGAAGTACTGGAAGAGCGGCGACTCCGGCAGCACATCACGCAGGCGCGTCACCGTATTGCCGCCGATCGTCACGTGGATGTTGGGGAAGTGCTGCTTGATGAGGGCGCAGAACGTCATGGAAGAGAACATCTGCTGCTGCAAGACGATCGAGATACCAATGACGTCAGGTTTCTCCGCCTCGATCGCCGGCTTCACCAGATGCTCAAACACGTCGCGATAGATATTCACCTGGGTGTCATTCACCGCATCCATCACTTCGTGCGACACGAAGACCTTATAGGACAGGTCGGTCTCCATCGGCGGCATGCAGATCCGCGCCGGAGCGTAGACCATCGAGATCACCGTCGTGACCTCACGGAATACATGAATAGCCCACTCTAACTGGTCGATTTCGTAAAAGACTTCCCCGCGGATGATCGCCTTGGCCTTCTCGGCCTTCTTGATCAGGTCGTCGATCCGCTGGCGCGTCAGGTCGCAAAGCGTGAGCTGGAGATCCTGCTCCCATTCCTCGAGTTCGCGCTTCTTGGCCAGCTTGCGGAGCCGGTCGAGTTGCTGCGGCACCCGGCGCAGGACCTTCTTCAAAAAGTCCTCGCTGAAGTACCAGTCATACATCTCGAGGTTGATGTCTTTTTGGATGACCGTATGGCCGGCCTGACGGAGGACGGCGGTGAGGGACGGCAGACTCAAATAGGGTTCAGAAGGGAACCAATCGGGCGGGAAGATCAGCATGACCTTCATCTTCCGGCCGCT
>JACCYV010000251.1 GCA_013696305.1 Nitrospira sp. | reverse complement strand
CAAAGACTTGCCCCTGCACGATGACTTGCGATCGGGAATTGGATTCCGGTTTGAGCAAAATAGGATTCATATCCACATGGGGTGGAATTCCACAGGCTTCGGCTTGCAGGGCCTGGGCACGCCCGATTTCACCGCCCTCCGCCGTGACAAATGAGTTCAAGGACATGTTCTGAGCTTTGAAGGGGGCAACTCGAAAGCCGGCCCGGCGCAAGAGCCTGCATAATCCGGACGTAATCATGCTCTTCCCGACCTCGGAGCCAGTACCCAAAACCGCAATCGCAATGGTGCGAACAGAATGTGGCATAGGCTGTGGCGCGATGATGAAATGGTTTATGATCGAGATTGCGCGGCCCACTGCGTCGCGCGCGCCAGGCCTTGCGTGAGGCAGTCGGCGGTGACTCGCCCAATCATAGACCCAATATCAGTATGGGTGCCGGCGTAGGGTTGCCAAGGCCCTTGGCCCCTCAGGGCGCACGCAATAACCATGGCATCCGTTCCCGTGCCTGTTGCGCCGGGATGTCCCGTCCCGCTGGGAACGGCATGGTCGCGTATCACCCCGGTTTTGCTTTCCGTCACCACCTGGACAGCACACACCAACGCCGAAACAGTCAGGCAGGCGTTCGTAATAAGAATGAGATTGATCGTACCTGCCTTATGGTCAATGCTCTTGTCCAGCACGCGCGGGGGTGGCTCACCGGCTCGCACGGCGTTGGTCACACCGACTGTCGCAAAACACTCGACCCAGATTCCATCCCTCGTGTCACGACTGGTGACGACCTGTCTCATCGGAACGGCCGTCATGAAACCAACACAGTCACCGTCTACACCGAGAGCCACCGCAATGCGTCGAAGATACCGAGCCGGATCGCCCCAATGCGGCTGCGAGGCGTTCGACCTTGAGACCCCTTGCCGGCCAGGATTGGGGGAAACCTGGTGATTCACAATATAACGAGTCGTTCGAAGCCCTCCCCCTCTCGGGGCGGAAGATAACACACGCATGCGAGTCCCGAGATCGACAATGAGTGTGCCTTCGGCGATGCGATAACGAGTCGAGAGGCGATCGGAAAGAGGCTCTTTCATGAGCCACCATTATGAATGACAGCCATCAAGGCATGCAGGAGACGATCATTGTCGGCCCTCGTTCGAACAGCCACCCGCACGGAACGAGCATTCAACCCCGGCACCTGCGAACAATCCCGAATCAAGATGCCTTGGCGACGAAGTGCCGCCACCGTCCCTGCCACCTTTTGCCCGACCGGTAATTCCATCAGGATAAAATTCGCAGCCGAAGAGAACACGGTACAACCCGGCAACCGAGTGAGTGCCTTCATCACTCGCGTCCGCTCTCGGTGTATGAATCGGAGGCTTCGGCGAGTATGCCGCACATCGCACAAAGCAGCCTCAGCAGCTCGCTGGGCCAACATGTTCACAGACCAAGGAGGTTGGTGCGCCGCGATTTGTCGAATAATGTGCGACTTCGCCACCACATACCCCACGCGAAGTCCTGGCAGTCCATAAAATTTCGTAAAGCTCCGCAGCACGATCGTGCGCGCAGGCAGAGCCTGTGACAGAATCGATGCCTCATCACAATATTCGGCAAACGTTTCATCGACGAGAAACCAAATTCCTTCGCGAGCCGCCAGACGCCCCAGCCTTCGCACCACTGCGGCCTCGCAGGCGTGACCAGTCGGACTATTGGGATTGCACAGAAGCACCGCGTCAATGGGTGGACGATCCGTCTTTCTCTGCCCGAGCGCATGTATAGTCACGCAGACCCGCTCAAGCGGCGGGCGATAGCCATCGGCACGATCCGCCATGACCACACTCACCTGTCCTTGGGACACCTGCATTGCCGCCGCATATTCCGAAAATGTCGGACCGACTATCAACAAGTGTTGAATCTGCAGCGCCATGGGAAGCAGATGAATCAATTCGGTGGAACCGTTGCCAATGAGAAACTCATCAGCTGAGCGCTGCCAATGCATGGCCAGCGCCTGGCGCAAATCCCAACAGGCCGGATCTGGATAGTGCCGGAGCAAATCTCGAGCACTAACGATCGCCCGCAACGCAGCGGGTGAAGGCCCCAACGGATTGATGCTGGCGCTGAAATCCAAGAGGCGATGGACGCTTTGCCCCAGTTCACGGGCCGCAGCATAGACATCACCGCCATGACTTAGGCGCGTCATGAGACCCACAATGAGAGCAAGGCGAAGAACAGGCCCAGTACACAGGTCGCCACCATGATGCGCAAGGCTTGTGCGATATGGTCCGGGCTCAAGGTGGTTTGGCCATCGCCTATCAACGGACGATCCTGGGCCACTCCGTCATAATAATTCCGTCCGCCGAGTTGAACGCCCAACGCGCCGGCCATGGCGGCTTCCGGTCTTCCGCTGTTCGGACTGGCATGCTTGTCTCCATCCCGATGCAGGATGTCCCAGCTGGCTCGAACGCGACTCCACTGACCAATTACCAAGCCCGCAGCCAGCGCGATGAAGGTCCCCGTCAGCCGAGCGGGAAGCCAATTCATCACATCGTCCAGTCGAGCGGAGGCCCAGCCAAAATATTCATACCGTATATCGCGGTGGCCCACCATCGAATCGAGCGTGTTAATCGCCTTATAGGCCAATGCCAAGGGCGCACCACCTAGGGTCAGATACACCAGCGGAGCGATGATGCCGTCTGATGTGCTTTCTGCAATCGTCTCCACGGTTGCGCGCACGATCTCAGGCTGAGTTAAGGTGGCGCTGTCGCGGCCGACGATCATCGCGACTGTCTCGCGAGCTCCCGCGAGGTTTTCACGCTCCAGTTCGCGGCTGACCGCCTGAACATGATCGAAGAGATCACGCCCCGCAAGTGTCGTATAGGCCAATCCAATTCCAACCGCTTGGCCGAGCAACGGCGAGAATGAAGCCGCCTGTGTGATGAGAAACGTCGCAACAGAGTAGACCCCCACGGGTAGTCCTACGGCGAGACAGATACCCGCAATCCGTAGGGCCTGATCGGTCCGGCA
>JACCYV010000254.1 GCA_013696305.1 Nitrospira sp. | reverse complement strand
GTGTAGGCCATCGAGCGAGAGCAGCACGCCGGCTTTCTGAAGAGATTCGTTGTATTGGTCCATCGCGGCCCCAGCCTTTGCATCCGGCATGGTCCCCGGCGCGGCCTTCTCATATCCTCTGGGAATCTAAAATCGCATGGTCTCCGGCCCTCCGTGTTGCAGTTGTTTGTCAGGTTAAACCCGACTGTCGAACTATCTGGTGCCCTCGAACCGTCCATCATGCCGAACGGCCATGACATGAGATGGTCGCTCGCGATCGCCGAATCGACAAGGCGCAGCCGCTGTGACGCGACAACCGATTCGTCCATTCCGCGTCCGCCCGCCACACGACGACATTGCTACATATGGAGTTCATGACTAATGCCGTCCGGAGCTGCAACAGGACGCCGGAGAGTTGGCACTCTTCTCATAGCGGTCATGATGACGGACCCAGTGCATGAACGGTCCGTCGCTACGTCCGGCCGGGTGTTCCCAGTCTTCCTGTCGTCCCAATGGTGTGAGATCGAGATAATTGTACGTGCCGGCGAGAAGATCGGCACCTCGCGCGTAGGTCGAGTAGGCATGCAACATGCTGTCGTCATCGCGCAGGAAGACACTCAGCCCGTGTAATTCGCCCTGCGTGAAATAGGTTTCACCCTTCTGCACATGTTCTGCCTTGTTCCTATAGTTGTACTCGATGGGAGCGACGGCCTCGTCCAACGTGACATGGAAATCGTAATTGAAGTCGCTGCCGAACGACGAGTACCAGGGAAACGTCCAGCCCATGCGTTTCTTGAACGGCTCGATCTTGGCCGACGGCGCGCGGGAAACGACGGCGAGCGAGGTGCTGCGCGCGTGAAGATGACTCAGATGGACGATGTGGTCCGCAAGGAATGAGCAACTCGGACAGCCCTCGTCTCAGGTGGGATCGAACATGAAGTGATACGCGATAAGCTGCCGGCGTCCCTCGGACAGATCGAGCAGACGAACCTTGCCGTCCGGTCCCTCAAAGAGATAGTCCTTCTCGATCTTGACCATCGGCAATCTGCGTCGGTCGGCATTCAATTGATCGCGCAACCGTGTGAGCTCCTTCTCTTTGAGCAGGAGTTGCTTACGCGCAGCCTCCCACTCGGACCGTGAAACAATTTTCGGATAGCCGATCGTGGTCGTCGTCATGGTCGATCCTCCTTTGAATGAGACATAGGCTTTGTTTGGGTCGGCCTTCTGATGTCGCTTTCGTACCTCAAGCGCCGTGAGCCCCTGTCAATGTCTTGCCCGCAGCAATGGTCGCAATGGTCGCCGGCATGCAGGGCGCATGGGTGAGCCTGCGATTTCAGCTGCCGACGACCGATTGCCTCGGCAGGTCCCTGACAGGCCGCACCTCCAGGCTGCCGAAGCACGCGGACGGAAACCTTGATGCCACCTGAATGGCCTCGTTCAGATCTCTCGCATGGATGAGAAAGAATCCGCCGATCTGTTCTTTCGTCTCAACAAACGACCCATCGGTCACAGAAGTTCTGCCGTTTCGAACACGCACCGTCAGAGCCGTCTGAACCGACTCGAGAGGCTCCGCCATGATGAGATGGCCGCTCTTGCGCAACGCCTCGCAATACGCAGACGTTTCCTCCATGAGGACTTCACACTCACGTTTCGACAGGGCCTCCCGTTTCTTTTCCTCGTGACAGCACATGAGCAGGTATTTCATGACCTCACGCCTCCGGGTGTAGTACAAAGCAGCTGTTATCTATTAGTCGTCGCCGAAGTCCAAAATCGACAGCCGTTTTTTCGATTGCGCACGGAGTTTAGAACATCCGTAAGGAGGTCGCGTAATGGAGGGTGCATCGGAATAGCCCCCTATAGAAAGGAGTCTATCTCCCGACCCACCAGTGGAGAACCGTGGCTCACCCCCACCGATCAACGACATGTGAAGCACGGCACGGCTCACTCATGATTTTTCGCGGCTTGGAGACTGGCGGATGTTCCGAGATTTTTCCGCTTCCTTGTTTGGGTGCTCGCTACAGGAGGGCTACGCGCGGTTCCCTGTCGAGCCTGAGACGATAACCGACAGAAATTTTTAGAGCTGCAGACAGAAGAGCACTCTGACATAATAAATATATGTGGATTCGATTACTCCTCCTGCTTGCCGTCGGATGGATGAATCACGTGGAGTTGACTTCCACAGCTTGGGCTCAGACAGTCCCGGGAACACTTCAGCCGCAAGCTCAGTCTCCGGGATCGATTTCGCCCATCCAACCCTCTTCTGCGCCGGCCGGCGGACTGCCGGCCAATGTCCTGACTCCTTCGACGACCAGTCAATTGGCACCCAATACCGGTGCGCGGGCGACAAATACCCCGACCCCTTTCAACAGTGCGGGTCGAGGGTTGCCGGGTATGCCCGGAGGCCCACCCCTAAACGCTCCCGTTGGCGCGCAAGACCCCACGTCCAGCTATATGCGACCCCCGACTATCGGACCACTGTTCTGCGACCCCGCGTTGAACATTCCCTGCTGACCGAGTGAATGCTTTCTCGGCGGCTAGATTAGCTCATTGGGAAGCAGTCGAACACTTTTAGAGGCGTCCTCCCTCTGGCCGGTGAAGCGAGGAAGCGGCGATTGATTTATGCTCTGCACAGGAATGTGGCGGACATTCGATCTCTAAAGACTACTTACTCCACTGCGATTCCCCTTCATTCCACAACCACATAGATTTCGTACTAGACGAGAAGGACCATGAGTTCAGCGAAACGTCCGCTGCATTCACATGACGAAGTCGCAGTCCGCGCTCTTTGGGAACAGCCCATCGGCGAGGTGCAATGTGTGAGGCAAGAACTCGCCCGTTTCAATTGGGCAACTTAGCTAACCGTCGGATGAAAAAGCACGCCCCGGTTCCTACCGCGTTAAGTCGATGGCTCGTTCGTAGGATGCTCGGGCTTCCGCGTTGCGTCGGAGTCGCCGGCAGAGATCCGCCCGCGCCGCGCGCGTCAGGTGCGAACCCGTCACCGCCGCCGAGAAAACAATATGGGTCACAAGTCGTGCCCGTCAGTAAGCCTTTTGGTCTCCGACATGGTAAGTTTTTAGAGTTGACATCAAGATGCATCACCCGTATGCTTTGATGCATGAGAACGACCATTAACTTGCCGGACGAACTCTTAGCCCAGATCAAGAAGTTGGCGGCCACGTCGCGCTCTACGATCACTGCGCTGATTGAAGATGCCGTGCGTGAAGCGCTTGCAAGACGCCGTCGCACAGGCCGACACGAGCACGTAACCTTGAGCACATATGGAAAACAGGGACTTCTGCCCGGAGTGGATCTCGATGACACCGCCGCCGTGCTGGACCTGATGGAGTCATCTGTTGATCCTGCCCGACGTTAATGTGCTGGTCTACGCTCACCGGCAAGACTCCGCCAACCATTCTGATTATCTGAACTGGCTGAATCAGATCCTGAGATCCGACGCGACATTCGGAATCTCCGACCTCGTGCTGAGCGGGTTTCTTAGAATTGTGACCCATCCGCGCGTCTTTGGCGATCCCACTCCACTACACCTCGCGCTGCAGTTTGCGGTCTCGCTGCGCAATCACCCCAATGCGGTGACGCTTGCGCCCGGCGAACGACACTGGGATATCTTTCAACGCCTGTGCCAGGAGGTGAACGCAAAGGGGAACCTCATCGCCGATGCCTATTTGGCCGCTCTCGCCATTGAAACCGGGGCGGAATGGATCACGACCGACAGGGACTATGCACGCTTTGCCGGCCTGCGTTGGAAGCATCCACTCACCTGATCCGCCATTCCGCTGTGTTGTCAGCTTGCGGTGACGCGAGACATTGACCTCTTCGTGCAGCCTATCCCTGCCTCTCGGCGAAGATTCCAATGCGTTGAAAGGCTCAGCCCACGGTACTGCGCTGCTCGACCGAGACGTCGCCCTACGATGACCGACTCACTCGATAGGTACAGCCCGCTGCGAGTACGTCCCATCTACGATGCAGCACTCGCCGTCTCACTCCGGCAACTCGCCCATCCTCCGCTTCAGAAACCTCCGCTCGGGTTCCTGCTGAGTCAGGCTGAGGGCTCGTTCGTACGAAACTCGGGCTTCCGTGTTGCGTCCGAGTCGTCGGCAGAGATCCGCCCGCGCCGCATGCGCCAAATGGTAATCCGTCAGATCGCCCTTGGTAAGAATGGCGTCGATGAGGGCCAGACCGGCTAGTGGACCGTCGCGCATCGCGACCGCCGCAGCGCGGTTCAACCCGATCACCGGGGATGGGGTAGCCTGCATCAACACGTCGTACAAGCCCACGATCTGGCTCCAGTCGGTAGCGGCGGAACTCGGTGCATGGGCGTGCACGGCCGCGATCGCCGCTTGGATCGTATAGGGTCCGACTTGCTGGAACGCCAGCGCCCTCTCCACTAACGACGCTCCCTCAGAAATCTGCTCACGGTTCCACAGCGAGCGGTCTTGATTTTCCAAGAGGATCAGGTCTCCGGAGGACGATGTGCGAGCCGCGCGCCGGGAATCGTGCAACAGCATCAGGGCCAGCAATCCTATGACTTCCGATTCCGGCAGGAGTTCCAGGAGCAATCGCCCCAGGCGAATGGCTTCGCCCGACAGATCATGCCTGATGAGAGATTCGCCCGACGACGCGGAGTAACCTTCATTGAACACAAGGTAGACGACGCGCAACACCGCATCCAGTCGATCCGGCAACTCCGTTTCCGAAGGCACTTCATAAGGAATGCCGGCATCACGAATCTTGGCCTTGGCACGTACGATCCGTTGCGCGATCGTCGGCGATTTGGTGAGGAAGGCCCGTGCGATCTCATCGGTTGTGAGGCCACAGACCTCGCGTAAGGTCATCGCTACCTGGGTTTCCGGCGCCAGGGCCGGATGGCAACAGGTGAACACCAGCCTCAGCCTGTCGTCATCGACCGTCTCGTCAGGAAGTGCATCCTCATTGCTCGTGCTCGTTTCCTGTTGCCGGGCTAACTCCGTCAGTGACGCATTGAATCGCGAGCGGCGCCGCATGCCGTCGATGGCTTTGAAC
>JACCYV010000225.1 GCA_013696305.1 Nitrospira sp. | reverse complement strand
TCGCTCGACAGGCAGTTGCATGGGCTCGGCGGAAGGGATCGCCTGTGCCCTTACTCTGAATAGATCAGCAGCTGCAGACCAATCACGAACACGAGGCTTGCCCAGATGAGTTCCCAGTGGGACCGTTCTCTCATGAATTGCCGTCCGCGCCAGCCGGACATCAGTTTGGATGAGCCGGCCGTGATGGCCAAGGTCCCCATGATCGCATGGTGCAGCGCAATCTTGTGAGCAGCAGGATGATCGCCGTGGGCATGGCTGAACAACATGAGGCCACCGACGATGGCAAAAAGAGGCAGCGGCACGATCCAGGCCGCATGGGTAAGCCAGCCGACGCGCCGCATGCCTTCGATCGCCCCTATTGCAACTGCCAGGACCCCATAGGTCTTATGTTGTAAAATCTCCGGATCACCGCCGAAGAACGTTTGGACGAAGGTCAGTGAGCCGATCGGCCATGAATCATGGTCACTCCAAATAAGGAGAAAAATTCCTCCCACCGCGAAAGCACCGGGAAGTAGAAACCTGGTCCACCTAAGAGCCGTCCACCCAAGAGCTTGACGGATTTCACTCAGGCCAATGAGGAGAAGAAACACTCCGGCCCAATGATGATTGAATTCGGAATAGGCGATGCCTTGCGCCGATCCTTCCCAGGACGGTTTGGCCCCACTCCCATGGTGATGCGCCTGCTCCTCAACAGAGCCAGATTCGCCATGCTGGGCGATCGCATGGGATGCGTCCCACAGGAACGCAACGAGACAGATGAGCGCCATGGGCCGCAGCCACAGCCCAAGGAGTCTCAGACATAGACATAGTCGAGAGGGAGAAAATGGCGGGAATGAACCGGCCCATCCGAAAGGCCGGATGGGCCACCAACTCGGCTCACGCATGCATTCGTCGGCTACATGAACTTCATAAACTTCTCTTTGGCCTCATCCATCACCGCGGCGGTGATCTCTGTCAACCTGCGTTCTTTGGCAATACGCTCAATTTCACGACGGGCCATCGGACGAATGAAGTCAGGAATATTGTCCATACGCTGTTCGGCGTCCTTGGTCCAGGCAATGCCGTTGGGCGAATCGTTCTTTGAATCGTCCATGACTTGCAGGGTAATATTTTTGTATCCCTGCTTGCGCGCAAAGGCTTCGACGCTGCTCTGGACCATCGGTTTCACGAACGACGGCAGGCGCTCCAGTTTTTCTTTGGCATCCGGCGTCCAGGTGAATTCACTGGTGCCATTGCCGTTTTGGGATTTGCCGCCGGAGGTCAATCCCATGTCCGCCACCATGGCGGAGAACGGACAGCCGCCGGAGGTCTTTTCCCCGCCGGACGCAGGAGCGCCGGGCTTTTCGGAAGCCGTCACCGGTTGGCCACCCTGAATCTTCTCATTGAGATAGGCGGCCATCTGTCCCGCTCCGGCCTGCGCCTCATCTTTGAGAGTGCCGCGGGTCATCTCGAACGGTTCGGCGATCTCAGTGCGGCCTCCCAACTTCACCCCCAGCGACGCGACCATTTGCGTCTCGCCCGGATTCGTCACCATGGAGAATTTGGCTTCGCAGGATGGGCAGCCGAAGAACACGCCGAGCGAGCCCTCACCCGGTTTTTCGACCTTCTGAAACGTCATATAGGTCTCGCAGTTCAGGCAAACGAACTTCATAGGGTCCCCCCTTCCCGGTCGGTGCGCTACAGCTTTTCCGCCAGGACTCTTTTGTAATCTAGTAACGTTTGAATCCGCTCGACTATTTCCTGATACTTCCGGATCGTCGGATAGTCAGGATCAAGGAGCGGCTGTCCCTTATCGAACGTCTTGGCAAGCTTGCGATCAAATGGAATACGGCCAAGCAAGGGAAGGTCAAGAACTTCGCACATCGCTTCGGTGTTCCCTTCGAACAGCTCATTTTCCGCGCCGCAGGACGGACAACGATACTCGCTCATATTTTCAACGACGCCTAACACCCGTATGCCCATATCCCGTGCGTAGGTCACGGATTTCTGCACCACATCGGAGGCGACTTCAGACGGCGTCGTGACGACGATTGCGCCGGCTAAGTCAGGGATAAATCCCGCGATGACCGGCGGTTTATCGGCAGCCGCACCCGGCGGCAGATCGGCCAGAAGATAGTCCAACTCTCCCCAGATGACATCGGCCAGAAACTCTCGAATCACGTTCATTTCCATCAAGCCGAGCCACACCGGGCTCAAATCCATCGGGCCCTTCCAACGCACCGGCGAGGCATCATCGAGGAAAAAATCCATCGAGGCCACTTTAATGCCGAGCGGCCCGACAGGAGGCTGTGCTCCTTCGGGAGTCATAGTCAGCGACCGGCCGTGGAGACCCATCATCCTCGGGACGCAGGGACCGTTCAGGTCGACATCGAGCACACCCACTTTCGCGCCCTGGCGTGCGAGTGCCAGCGCGAGGTTGACGGTCGTCATACTCTTGCCGACTCCGCCTTTGCCGCTCATCACCACCAGCTTCTGCTTGACGCCGGCCATCCGCGCCTGCACCTGCTTCATCTGTGCCGTGATCTGCTGCACGACTTTCGCATCGTCGGAATACTGAAGCTTCGCGAGGATCGATTTGAGATCCGTGCCGGCAGCCATAGTCATGAAAAACCCTCGAAATTGTTGATGAAGGACGCTACCACAGCGGTTTCGACGGAGTCAAACGGCTCCACCTTTTTACGAACAGACTACTGGATGATTTCGGCTTATCCAGAAATCAAAGGGAGAGGCAGCGTCAAAAAGCGGACCTTGTTCACGACTCTGCTAGATAGAATACTGAATCAGTGATTTCGACCCGGACGCGTCCATGAGCACGCCTCGTCGCTTCAATTCCTCAAGGATCTGACGGGCAGCCCCATCGAAATCCTGGGGGCCGGCAAAGTGCAGATCAGTGTTGGGTGGAGCCTCTTCCCCGGTCTTGCTCATGTGCACGGCAATGACCGGGGCCGGCTGGACCAGGGTCCGAATCATCTCCGCCATACGCTGATAGTTGATGCCGAACGTTTTACTGGTCGACACAATAATCAGTCCTGCATCGATCAGCAGCCGCGCGACCTCTCCATACCGGCGCACCCGCTCGGCTGCGAAGGAGGGATCCGCGGCAGATACATCCGCATCTAATCCTTGCAGAAGATTCTCGCCTTCCAACAGGTAGGCATGCCGGCTATCGGCGACCAGCAGCGCCTCGACTCGTCTGGCCAGAAATGTCTTGCCTGTCTGCGCCGGGCCCGTGAACAGCACGATGGCCGCCCGATGCCCATACTGTATGGCCCGATCCTCCGCCCGGACATCTCCTGTGAGCCAGGCATATTCCCGCTGGCGTGCCTCCTCTCGCAGTCCTTCCTGCTCGTCGTGCACCAGCTCGGTAATAATCCCGCCCCCGGCAATGTCGTATTCGTCGACCAGGACGAACCGCCCTGTCGATTCGAACGACGACGACAAATCGAACGCGAGCGGCGCCTTGATACGCAACGTCAATTCAGCCACCTGGTTCCTGGTCACCGATTCACTCTCCTGCAGCTGCGCCAGGTCCGCGGTATCGATGATGCGATGGAGGGCGGCCACCTCACAGGCCACTTCTCGTGTGGCGAGCCGCAGCGAATATTTCCGGGCCTTTTCGAGCGGCCGTCTCCCCATCCAGAACAGATTCACGCGAATGGCTGTCGAAACTAACGGAATCGAATTGCGATGCGAAGCAATTTCTCCGCGCTCCACGAAAATCTGTTCGTCAAGCGTGATCCCGACCGACTGCCCGGCTTGCGCCGCACTCGGCGGCGGATCGACATTAAACCCTTCAATGGACTGCACGACTGCCGTTTTATTTGAGGGTGAGAACACCAACTGATCCCCGACCTGTAAACGGCCGGCCGTGATGCGTCCGGCCAAGACCCGTCGCGCATCGAACTTATAGACGTCCTGCAATGGAAACCGAAGCGGTTGTTCCGAGCGAACCTGCTCCTTCTTGAACAGGGCCAGCGTCTCAAGAACCGTGGGGCCTTGGTACCAGCTCATATTGGTGCTCCGCAACGCGATGTTATCGCCCTGCTTGGCGCTGACCGGAATCATTTGCCGGGGAACTGCCCTGAACTGGCCCAGGAATTCCCGATATTCCTTTTCAATCCCGTCGAACACATCCTGCCGATACCCGACCAGATCCATTTTGTTGACGACGACCGCAAACTGTGTCACGCCCAGCAAAGACAGGAGATAGCCGTGTTTTTTCGATTGTTCCCGCACGCCTTCCAACGCGTCGATCAGCAGCAGCGCCGCTTCAGCCCGGGCGGCACCCGAGATCATATTCTTCAAAAACTCTTTGTGTCCCGGGGCGTCGATAATGATGTATTGCCGCCCGTTCCAGATGAAGAACGTCCGCGCCGTGTCGATCGTAATTCCCTGTTCCTGCTCTTCCAGAAATGCGTCGAACAGAAAGGCGTACTCGAATTCCTTGCCCTGCTGGCGACAAATAGCCTGGACCTTTTCGAGCTTGCCTTCCGGCAACGAGCCCGTGTCCGCGTAGAGTCGCCCCACCAACGTGGATTTGCCGTGATCGACATGGCCCACAATGACGATGTTGAGACTTTCCTGCGGCTTTACCTGTTCGTTCTCTGTCATATGATTCACTCGCTCAGTGGTAGGTATCGGCTGCTCAGCCGCCGTAGTGGCCTGCTCAACTCCGCTCACATATAGCCCTTCTTACGAAGCATCTCCAGGCCTCGTCCCGCATCCTGCGCCCGGCCGGCCCGTTCCGCCACATGGGTATTGCGGAGTTCCTCGATAATCTCGTCGACCGTCTTCGCCGTCGATTTGATGGGCATCGTGCAGGGCGCGCAGCCTAAACTGCGGTACCGTGTCCCGTCTCCCCTGTCGAGATACAGATCCATGAAGGGAATGTTTTCGTGCTTGATGTACTCCCAGATATTGATCTCGGTCCAATCCAGGAGCGGATGAATCCGGATGTGCGTACCGGGCGGAAAGGTCGTCTTGAATTGGTCCCACAGTTCAGGCGGCTGATCGCGAAAATCCCAATCGCCGTGTTTGTCGCGCGGAGAGAAATACCGCTCCTTCGCTCTGGTGCTGTCTTCGTCCGCTCGGACTCCGAGGATAATACCGGTATAGCCCTTTTCTTCCACCAGATTCTTCATCCCCGTGGTTTTCAATGCCGTGCAGCAGAGCTCCCGGCCGAGGGTATGGTTCATCCCTCCGGCCAACGCCTCCTTATTCTGTCCCACCACAAGGTTCAACCGCCATTCGCGGGCAATCCGGTCGCGATACTCGATCATCGCCGGAATTTTGTAACTGGTATCCACATGCAGCAATGGAAAGGGCACATGCCCGAAAAAGGCCTTGCGGGCCAGCCACAACAGCACCGTCGAATCTTTTCCCATCGACCAAAGCATGGCGAGGTGATTGAAATGTTTGTAGGCTTCGCGAAGGATATACACGCTTTGATCTTCGAGTTGACGCAAATGTTTCATGATTCACACTCTTCTGTTCACGCTGAAATGCCGACCTTCAGCGAGGCCCCGGCGCCCGATCCTGTGACAGCCGCCAGCTCCGCCAGCTTGGCCTTCGCTTGGCCGGACTCCAGCGCGCGCCGGGCCGTCTCAAGGTTCCCGGTGATCGACGTCCCTTTACCGGCCGCGTAGAGCAGCATAGCCGCATTGAGGAGCACCCAGTCCCGCTGTCCTCCCTGGATCTCATTCGCCACTAAGCGCTTGATCAGATCAGCTTCCCGCTCCCGCTGTTCGATGGGAAACCCGGCCATCTCTCGAAAGGTCGCCATCGTCAGGCCCGCGTCTTTCGGCTGGAACGTAAAGGGAGTGATTCGCTCCTCCTTAAGTTCCAGCAGCCGTGTCGAATTGCCGATCGAGAGTTCAGGATCGCCTTCGACTCCTCGGATGACCAGCGCTCGCGGACAACTCAACATACGCAAGGACTCAATCGTCTTTTCGAAATAGGGCGGATGCGACAGACCAATCACCTGCGAAGTCGCGCGGGCGGGATTGAGCATTCTGGCCACTGGATGGAAGAAATTTCTCACGCCCAGTTCCTGCCGCATTTCCAGAAAGCGGCTTACCGGCGGGTGATATAACGCCAGGTCCAAATACGCGAGTCCCTTTTTTTCCAATTCGGCCCCGACCAGCTTGGCCGTCTGATCGACGGGAATTCCCAAGAGTTCCAGCACCGACGAGATGCCCCGCCGATCCGGGGGACCGTCAACGCCATGCAACAATA
>JACCYV010000172.1 GCA_013696305.1 Nitrospira sp. | reverse complement strand
GTCTTCGCAAAACAAAAGCGCATGAATCGACTGCCTTGAGGCCCGTCAAAAAACGCTTCGCCGGGCACGCCCGCCACGCCGGTTTTGTCTAAAAGATACATCGCCCGGTCGCGACCCGTTTGACCAGGAAGGCGGGACACATCAGCCAGCACATAGTAGGCGCCCTGCGGAACGGAAGGGGGCAGTCCCGCTTTCGCCAGCGCCCGGCAGAACCGATCTCGTTTGTGTTGATACTCTGTCGCAAGCCCGGCATAAAATGATTCGCGAAGCGTTCGAATCCCCGCGGCGACGCCATGCTGGAGCGGAGTGGGGGCACACACATACAGCACATCGCTCATGGCTCCGATAGCCTTGGCCCAGCGGGCCTCTGCCACACTGTAACCAATGCGCCATCCCGTGATGCTGAAGGTTTTCGAATAGCCCCCGATGGTAATCGTCCGTTCCGACATGTCCGGAAGAGAAGCCATGCTGACGTGCTCGCGCCCGTCGAACACGAAGTACTCATAGATCTCATCGGTGATCACCATCAAGTCATGACGACAGGCGACCTCTGCAATATGTTCCAACTCTCTTCGAGTAAATACCTTTCCGGAAGGGTTGCCCGGCGTGTTCACGACCAGCGCCTTGGTCTTCGGTGTAATTGTCCGTTGTAACTCCTTATCATCGCAACTCCATTCCGGGGCTCGCATCGTCACGCAACGCGGGGTCGCCTCCACGGCGAGAATGGCTTGGAGGTGATAGGCATAAAACGGCTCGAAGAGAATGACCTCGTCACCGGGATTGAGCAGCGCCATGCACGTGGCCTGGAAGGAACCTGTGGCTCCGGCGCTGACGGTGATATTGGTGTCAGGGTCCGCCGTGATCCGGTTGTAGGCCGCTAACTTGATGGCTATCGCCTGCCGCAACTCCGCGATTCCGTCGAATCGCGAGTAAATATTATGTCCTTGTTCCATGGCGTCTTTGGCAGCCTGCACGACAATGTTAGGGACGGGAGTATCGCAGACGCCCTGGGACATATTGATCCCATTGACTGTGGCGCAGGCAAGTGTCATGGCGCGGATATCGGATTGAGCGAGGCGCGCGGTCCGATCGCTTGTTTTCATCAACCGTCCTCGAAATCTTACGTCAGGTCTTTTCTTCCCGGTCAACCAGTCGATATCGCTATTAGCGGGCTCGAACGATCACCGCATCGATCGATTTCACCAGAATGCGTCTCCGTCGAACGACCTCTGTCGAATGTTCCATCACCTACCCCTCCCTATACCGATAGCCTGCTCAAAAGAGCGTCACCCCGTAGAATGGGAGATCTTCTTTTGGGAACCCCACGTTCCACCCGATCGCTTCACGGCGCGAATGCCCTTCCCTACCTCGTTCCGCAGGAAAATGCAATCGTGGAAAGGAGATCGGGCAAGGAAACCCTGCCACGGGATGAATGCCTTCTCGGCAGGTGGGGGGTCACTCGGACACGTGAAGAGGCGATACAGGATGGCGCTGGCGATAACTTGTGCCGGCCCGCACGGCCGACAGCGTGTCATCCACAACGAAATGTTCGTAGTGGCGCAGCACGCGTTCGACATAGAGACGAGTTTCGGGAAGTGAGGCCATCCCGATTGCCTGACTGACTCTCCTTTCGCCGGCGTGATAGGCGGCGAGAGCGAGCGAGAGATCTCCACCGAATCGATCAAGCAGCCTGCGGAGTAGTGCCGCACCGCCGCGAATGTTGTCGTCCGGATCGAAGGGGTCCAGGACATGAAACGCCCTAGCGGTCAGCGGCATGAGTTGCATCAACCCGATGGCTCCCTTCGAAGATATGGCCTCCGGATTGTAATTCGATTCAACCTTAATCACCGCCTGCAAGAGGGCCGGATCGAGAGCATATTGTTCAGCATGGGTGGCAATGAGAGCATGAATGGATTCAGGGGAACGAGGAAACCCCAGGTCCGTCATGCCGGGATCAACTGTCAGGCGACTCAGCCAAGGCATCACAACCGTCAGGCAGACCGCGACCAACAACGGGCACAGCGCGCGCGTCAAGTGAATCCAGCGAGGGTGCCAGTCTGAATGTCGCATGCTGAAGAGCTGTTCGACTGTAGGGTTACCCGGTGTGAACCTGCCATTTCATGAAGGCCTCGTCACTATTCCATGGTGATGACCGATGTACAAGAAAATGAAAAGAATCGACCTGCCTGAAAGCCTCATGATGCCCACCACAACCTCAAGTAAACTAGCCTGAGATTAAATGGCCTGCGGGAGTTGCACCGAGGTTGAGACCACAGGTATGAGGCATGGAGGATCGCTGCGAGCAGACTCCTATCAGCCCGCCAGCAGGCTACCCCGTCGCCCCCATGAAATGGCCTAGAGTAAGGCCTTCCGAAATGACGTGGTATCGGGTGGTCGGCGGCGGGAGATCACCACAATGAACGCATATGCTCCTTGAGCCAACAGCGATCCATCACCACCTGCAGTCCGGCGCGCCTCGCACGTTCAACGGCTGCCTGATCAATCACACCTTCTTGGAGCCACACGGCTTTCGCCTTGATTCGTATGGCCTCATCGACGACTGCGCCAGCCTCCTCCGAGCGTCTAAAAATGTTCACCAGATCGATGGGGCCTCGCACAGTCGATAGCGACGGATAAGCCGTCTCTCCCAATACCCTCGTCTCATGGGGATTCACAGGGATGATCACCTTCCCCTGCTGCTGCATGTAGGCCGCGACCCGATACGACGGCCGGCCAGGATTCGAAGATAGGCCCACGACCGCGATGATCCGGCAGTCTCTGAGCAGGGCCACCGGCACTTCCGGCTGGACTACGTCATGTGTCACGAGCCTCCCCACAGTTCTTCCAGCCGTTGGGCTCGCCCGCAGTTGTATTTGTAGAATTTATACCGGATCGGATTCTTCTTATAAAAATCCTGGTGATACTCCTCGGCCGGATAAAATTGCGAGGCCACGACGAGTTCCGTGACAATCGGCTGGTTAAAGCGCTTGGATTGCTCCAGCGCCCGCTTCGACGCTTCAGCCGCGTGTTTCTGTTCGTCGGTCTGATAAAAAATCACCGCCCGATACTGGCCGCCATGGTCGCAAAATTGGGCATTGGGCGTCACCGGATCCACATTGTGCCAGAATGCATCGAGTAACACTGCATAACTCACCTTGGCCGGGTCGTACAACACTTCGACCGATTCCGCATGACCTGTGGAGCCCCCCGACACTTGTTCATAGCTGGGGTTCTCAACTCGCCCGCCCATGTACCCGCTGGCCACCGAAGTGACACCCGGAACTTTCTCGAACACTTCTTCCATACACCAGAAGCAGCCTCCGGCAAAATACGCCTTCGTCGGACCAGGAGGATCGGCAGCCTGACCTCCTGAAACGAGCACTCCTGTCACGAACATCGACAAGCAGAGAACTCCACATACCATGATTCGCCTGGAAACATTCATTGCAATAGTCCTCCAGTAATGAGCCGATTGCCGTCGCATCATCTTACCGAAAACTTCGTTGCTTGTGCTGTGAAGGAAGCCCGACCCTGTATGGCAAATCTACGAGAGTCGCCATCGATTGGATGTTTTTTGAGTGGAATCTCCGAAGGGCGGGTTTCGTTGCGGGCTGGTTCTCTGCATTGCCGTCGGTTACGAGTCCTGACTCATGTATCCGTCTCTTTTTCACATGATCGGCTGATCGTCTGCCAGTTCACAGGCGTGCTCAGTAGAGGAATGGCCATCTCCCCTTGAAGAGCTCGGTGCTGCAAGAGGAGAGAATGCGTCAGCGCATCCAAACTTCAGGCGATAACGAAGACCCACGCAGGATGCTCAAAAAGACCGGCCAGCAAGGGCCGCAGCGAGGTCCGCGACGCGAAGAATACTGAGCGTCACGCGTGCGGACGCCGGCGAGGCGGTGAGCCGGCCGTGTCTCGGGCCGAGGCGTCACGATCTTACCCGCCCGCCCTGCTCCTGCCGGGACAGGCGCTTTTCCCATAGGCGGTACGTTGAGGGCCTGAACGATGCGAGAACGCCGCTGGCGGAGTTTTTCAGCATCCTGTCAGACACCGCCCCAGGATCGTGCACCCTGAACCACATCAGGCTGCTGCTGTTCGAATTGCTTCATCATAAGGGTAATGGCCTCTTCCGGATTTTCGACGGCCGCAATCAATCGGCCCCCCAGTTTTTTGAAGAATTTCTCTTCCGCCGGTGTGGCCCCGACCAGAATCACCGGTTTCCCCGCTTTCAGCGCCAAGGCCACCTCCGAAACGGTTCCCGCCCCCATCAAACCGCAGGCGACCACCACATGACTGGACATGACATTAACGTTATTTCGAGCATTGCCCATGTCTGTAATAATGGCCACATCGACATATTTAGACACGCGTTCCCGAGCCGAGGGGAGCACGCCGATCGTCAGGCTGCCGGGGACTCGCTTGGCCCCTTGAGAGGCCGCATCCATCACTCCTACATGGCGACCGCCGGTCAGCACCACCCATTCCCGTCGCGCGATCAACTCACCGAGCACGCGGGCATTGTCGATATCCTTTTTTCTGGCCTTGGCGGGACCCATGATACCCACAATGTATCGCATGCCCCGGCCTATGGTCGCCCGCCGCATTGCGGTTGCCACCACCCGCTCACCGCCACGATCGCGTAGTAAATGGCCCAGGTCTCCGGATCGTCGGCCAACCGGCAGTACAGATTGATATCGGCATCCGCGACCATTCCCGTGGCCACATACTTGGCCCGCAGTTGTCCGGCGGACAACTTCATCAACTGTGGGATCAGTCCGCCTCCTGCCGCTAGATGCCCCTCATGCTCCACAGTCAGTTGGTTGAGATGATGTTGCTGGAAAAGGGCGGGCAACTTTGCTCCCAGCGCATAGTCCATTCCCAGCGACGTAAACATCCGTTCGATGGCAGCGGTGACACGTGCGAACGCCCCCCCTGCTTCAGCCGGCCCGGTCACCGCCCGCGCCCCTTCGAAATCCGGCTCTTCAATGACCACCCATCCGCCAGGCTTGACGCACCGCAGCATACGCTCAACCGCCGTCCGGTACTCGGCGATGTGGATCAAGACATACCGGGCATGCACCAGATCGAATGTTGCCGGCGGGAGTTCCATGTCACAGATATCCCCCTGGAGAATCTCGATGGTCGAGCTCCCGCTGCTCCGCAAGAATCGCGGGTTGTTGTCAAGCGCGACGACCCTACCTGAGGGACCCACCCGCTGTTCCAACCATCGAACGATAGACCCCGCTCCCGCTCCCACTTCGAGGCAATGCCACCCGGTCGTCAGGCCGGTCGCCAGCATCCGGCGTTGTGTGCCCGGATCGAAGATCCGCTCGAGCATCTGTAACCGCTCGAGTTCGCGCGGTTCTTCCACTGCGTGGAATACATAATCCGTCTTCAGCATTTCTCGTCCTTTGTAAAGTAAGCCGGAGCCGATATATCGCTACTACCCTAGAATCGAGATGCCGGTAACGTGACATCAGCGCGCACCCAGGCGGCACGAAACCGGGTTTCTTCCTGTGCGGCGTTCTTATTCTGTGCCCGCAGACTTTGGACGAGTCCTTGCAGTGCCCACCCATTCTCGGGATTGAGGCGGAGGTCTTCGCGGTAGATCGATTCGGCCTCTCCCGGACGCCCTGCCAACAGCAGCACCGCTCCCAGATTGTGTCGAACCGGCTGCAGCCAGAAGGGAGGTTCACTATAGGGCAATGCGGCCTCCAGTTGCAGCGCTTCGCGCAAGGCCTGAATACCTGCGTCGTACTGCCCGCGTCGTGCCGCCAATTCCCCGACCAACACCCGTTCGGCTACCCTCAAGATGGCACGTTGTGTTTTGCCTTCCGCTGTCCTCGCCTTGGCAAACGGCTTCAAAACCTTTCTGAGATTCGATAATTCACCCTCGGCACTTCCGAATCGCGTCGTTGAGGCGAATGCCAATCCCCGCACATAGTGCCAGAGGCCGGTGGTGAACCGCAGACCCCGGTGGGGCGGAGGTTGCCGGATCAGGTCGTGCCAGTGACCGAACCGTGCCAGGGTCAGCAACAGCGACGGCGCATACCATTCCAGCGTCGGCTCCTTAGCCAGCTCCTCATCCGACACCTTCGTCAGGAGATCCCGCCCTGCTTGTAAGGCGTCCGCGCTCCGACCCTCCATCATCAACGAGGCATTTAGAAAGTGAAGATTGTGCGCATAATATCCCGACGCATAATTCCCTTCCAGCCGGTGGTGAGCCAGATATTCATGATCCACCATCGCCGCAGTGGCGTTGCGTTCAGAGGCCTCCCGATAGAGTCCCAGACGCATGTAGATATGCGCCGGCATATGGACGAGATGTCCGGCGCCCGGCATACGAGACGGCAATCGTTTTGCGCATTCCAGCGCTCGTTGCGGGTCAGGTGACGCTTCTACGGCGTGAATGTAATAGTGGCAGGCGCCCGGATGATCCGGGCTTCGCTGGAGCGCCGCTTCCAACGTCGCCACGAGTTCGTCCGTCCCCGGTTGAGGCCGCCCATCCGCTCGCCAATAGTCCCAGGGCCGGAGCTGCATCAATGCTTCCGCCGACAAAATGGCCGCATCGACGTCGTCAGGATAATCCCGCGCGAGGCGACGCATGGCTTTGACATAGGCCTCGTCCTTCACACGCCGGGTGACAGACTTTTTGAGTGAATACCTCGAGGCGAGCGCGTCTACGTAATCCCGCTCCTTGGGAGTGGCCGGCGCCAACTGCAGCGTAGCCTTGCGCAACGCTTCAACGGCGCGAGGCTCCACCTTCGGATCCATAGCCGCGTTAATGTTCGACCCCAAGCTCAACGCCACTCCCCAGTACGGCATCGGCGCATCAGGATCGAGACGGGAGGCTTCGGTAAAGGCCGTCAGGGCTTCCTCATGATTGAAGGCATAGACCAGCCTCAGCCCCTGATCAAAAAACCTTTGCGCGCGTTCGGAGGTCGTCGTGATCTCGTGATGCAAGGTGCCGAGATTGTCGAACAGCGTCGCCTCTGCCCCAACTGTTCCTACAGAAAGAGGCATAGCCAATCCTGCGACCATCACGCCATAAATCACCGCCCTTGCATATCTGCTTTTCGTCATCGACCACGCTCCTGATCTTTTTCTGCCGGCTCTGAACCGGTCGAGGTCGTCATCCTTTGGCGACTCGACCGCTGCGCAGAACGGCACAAATTAGCAGTCCCGCCGAGAAGATGCTAGTCGGAGAGCCGCAACAAAGAAACCAAGCGGAAGGCTCGGCGTCAACGAGGCGGGGTCCTAAGAGGCTTTCTGATTCGAGGAGCCTGGAGAAGCTCGACGGCCGGTGAGCAGATCAGGCGTTGAGGTAGGGACTCTGGGCCGCTTCGGCAACGTCCCGTCGGTCTCTCGATGATTTCTTGTCACGATACGGGAGTGAGCGAGACGGAACCAGGGAGAGCTCAACCTCGGAAGGCTGGATCAGATCCATGTCCTTGCCCATATACATCAGGACTTGTTGTTGTGAGGTCACGAGAGCGCGCAGGTCTTGAAGTTGCGCGGTGAGATCCTCGACCTGCGCCTGTTGCGTGCAGACCTGTTCCCGGAGCTGATCGACCTCGGCTTGCGTGGATTGGGTCTGCTGAATCACCCATGCCCTGAGCTCGCGCGCTTGCGCCGTCAGCACACGCTGCACCGAGCCCGCGCGGTCGCGCAGCCTGAAAATCATTTCCCCGACGGAGCCGTCCCATCGTCGAACGGGCACTAATCCACATTCGGCCTGGGACGCTTCCTCGGCATGCCGGGCCACCGGAGCGCCTAACCATTTCGATACACGCTGCCCCCATGGCTGCACCGCCCGCTCTTCGGAACGTCCGTACCGGCACCAATCCTCGAAGCGCTCGGTAAGATCCTCCAGTTTGACAAACACTTTGCCGATGGTCGCGCGCAAGGGTGAAGGGGCAAATGGATTCACCCATCCCTTTTCACCTTTGTCAGGAGCAAAGGTCAGGAGATTCAACGGTTTTTCGGCTAAACGTTGCTGTTTCCGCGTCATGAACGACCCACTTGATTATCGGTCTCGCTTGCTCATTCATTACTCTTTCCCATGGTCCTAGTCAATGGTCCTGAGACGGTTTTTTCGTCGTTCATAGAGCCGGCGATGCAACAGTGATTCGACTCAGCCGGGCGCCACCTGCGGGCGCGCTAGAAGTGGGTCACGCTCGAGAAATTAAAATCGTGGAGGCGGAGGGCCGGCACTAAGGCTTTGCCGGTTTCCGAAGTCACGGCTTCCGCGGGCGTCGTGTAGGCATCCACATGGTTGAAGACGCGGAGCGGACTCTCATGAAACCGGAAGTTCCGCACCGCCGACACGATCTCCCCGTTCTCGATCAAAAAGGTTCCGTCCCGGGTCATGCCGGTCAGCGTCAGATCAGATGGATTGACGGGTCGGATGTACCAGAAATTCGTCACCAGGATACCCCGTTGCGTCGTGCGGACGAGATCATCCACGCGGGTGCCGAGGGGGCGTTCTCCCGACAAACAGGGGGACTCCAGCGTCGTCAGGGGATCGATATGATGGTCCTGCGCGGTATACCGGTCATGGAGCAGCTGGGTCAACACCCCCGCCTCGATCCAATTGGATCCGATCACGGGAAGTCCTTCACTCGTAAATCCATGTCCCAGAAGATCCGCATGGTCCGGCTGATTGAGGAGGGACAGTCGCCGATCGAGTATTCGCATGCCCAGTTTTCCACTGAAGGGACTGGTACCCTTGTAGAATGATTTTGCATCGAGCATCCAGATCATCCAACTCAAGAGGCCCGCGACGGCCGCGGGTTCGAGAATGACCGTATACCGCCCGGGCGGCAATTCCTGCGGGTCGTCTGCGCCTCGCTTCGCCTTGTTGATCGCGGCCAGCGTGCGCTCCTGCACATGCAGGTGATCGATGGACCGATGGGCTGCCGCCGACCAGCCGGTGGCCTCGCCGGCTTGCACCGTCAGGCTGAATCGTCCCTCAGTGCGTTCCTCATAGGCCGATAATCCGGTATCGGCTGCCAGTGCCGCGACCGCGACGCTTGAGGCCACCGTCCCGGCCGCATTCAGGTTTTCCATCTTGCACTGCCCGATCGCTTCGCGAGCGTAATCCAGCCGCCGAGCGGGACCGGCGGCGCTCGTTTCGGGACGAAACGTGGGCAACAACAGATACGACTGCGTCTCGACGGGAGGAAGATATTCCGGGTCTTCGGGCGAGACGCGGGCGATGGCCTCTGCCTGCGTGAGCGTGTCTCGCACCGCTCCGGCGGTGAAATCCGACGTGGTCGCCGTGCCATGTCGCCGTCCGAATGCCACGGTGATCGCCAGAGTCCCGCGACGCTGATGTACGTTTTGAATAATTTGATTATTCGCGAAGCGGGTCGTGCCGCCATGGACATCGCGCAGCGACAGGAACGTATGGTCGCCCGCCGAATGTTCCATCACGAGATCGGTCAGGAAGTCGAACTCCTGGCGGCTCGTCAGCCTGGGCCACGTGGTGGTGATCGCGGAAGTCATCCCTTGACCTGTCCTGTAATCACGTCGACACGTCGAAAGCGGGCATGGGAGGCCGCATGGGTCATCCACCCTGCTTGGCCCGGCTGCCCCTTCCCGCAGGTGATGAACCCGTAGCGGCGCCGATGGGTGCGATCGGCGACTCCATCGCACCGGCCCCAGAACTCCGGCGTGATGCCGTGATAGATCACATCGCGCAGCATACGCGTGCGCCGCCCGTTTTCAACCAGCCAAAAGGCATCCCCGCCGAACTGAAAATTGTACCGCTGCTGGTCGATGCTGTAGGACCCATGGCCTTCAATATAGATCCCGCGCTTCACATCGGCCAGGAGTTCATCGACAGTCGATGGTCCCGGCTCAAGACCGATATTCGCAATACGGACCATCGGCACGCTGCCCCAACTATCGGCCCGGTTCGACCCGCGAGAACGCTCTTCATTGATCCTGGGCGCCACCTCGCGGTTGGTACAGTATCCGACGAAGATCCCCTCGCGCACGATGTCCCACTGCTGACAACTCACCCCATCGTCGTCGTAGCCCGTGGCCGCCAGCGTGTCCGGTTCGGTATTGTCGGCCACCAGATTCACGTGAGAGGAGCCGTAGCGGTAAACGCCACGCTTGTCGGGCGTGAGGAAACTGGTTCCGGCGTAATTGGCTTCATAGCCGAGCGCTCGATCTAATTCGCTCGGATGTCCGCAGGACTCATGCATCGTCAATGAGAGATGCTCCGGATCCAGAACCAGATCGTATCGCCCCGCCTCCACCGCGGGAGCCCGCACCTTCTCCACCGCTTGGGCGGCAATCCGTGCCCCTTCACGGGTAAAGTCGGCCTCTCGAATCAGTTCATACCCTATGCGCAGATGCGGGGTGTTGAAGGAGCGGCTTGCAAAGCGTCCGTCGTGGACCGCCGTGGCGGAGCAGTCGCCTTGCATCGCCAGCAAGGAGAACTCCAGGTGAGAACCCTCGGTGGAGACGAACAGTTTGTGATCGCGTTGCGCCCACAGGCTGGCGTGACTTCTGACCACGCCGGCATGCCGCTGGATCAAGTCCATCGTATTCAGGAGAAGCGACGTCTGTTCCTCTAAGGGAACCGCAAAGGGATCCAGCCGGCAGGCCGTCACGATGCGATCACGGTGGACCGGCTCGGGCGCCAGGTGAACCTTATCGATCGCCAGTGACGCCGACCCTTTGGCGATTTCCACCGCCAGGTCGGCCACGCGTGGAACCTCTTCAAACGAGAGGATGGAACTCGCCGCAAAACCCCAGGCGCCCCGGTGCAGGACCCGAATGCCGAATCCGCGATCGGAGGTGTCCCGAATGCTTGCAATGCGCCGGTCTTCCCCGTTGATGGTATGGGTCGTCGTGTCGAGCAGCCGGATGTCGGCATACTCAACCCCCGCCGCGCGCGCTCGATTGAGCGCCAGCTCGGCCATCTCGTCCCACAGCGGTCCGCTCATACCCTATCTTTCGTTGCGTGGAATCCACCAGACAGGTGCAGTATACCAAGATCGGCGCGGACGCTTCCTGCCTTTTCATCGACTCGTCGTTCGCTTATGATCGTCCCATGTGGCTCGCTCAAACCTCCCGTCAGCGGCTCATCGAACTGCTGACCGGCACCTTGTTGTCCTCTCACCAACTAGCCCAGCTCCTGGGAATTCCGGAGCGCCAGGTCGAAGATCATTTAGTGCATATCGTAAAGACGATCGCCCGCGACCCCACGCGCACATTCCTGCTCGACCCGTCGGAATGTCAGGATTGCGCCTTTGCCTTCCGTGACCGAACCAGACTCACTCGTCCCAGCCGTTGTCCGCGCTGCCGTAGCGAAGCCATTACGTCCCCTCGCTATGGCATACGTGAGGAACAGGCGGGATAGGAGCAGGTCGTCTTATCAACTCATGTCGGGCTTGAAACTCCCGGACTGTTGGGAGACACTGCGGGCAGGTTTCGGCTCAAGGAATCATCACATGAACAGAATTTCTGTATGGATCCTCCTCACTCTGCTCTTCACGGGTTCGGCCTGCGGCCCCGACCAGGCAACGCAACTTTTGGAGATCGCCCAGTTCGAAGAGCGCCAGAGTAACAGGGTTCATGCCAAGGAACTTTACGAGGACATCGTCAATCGCTACCCTGACAGTCCCGCCGCCCAAACCGCCCGCGCACGACTGACGAAACTGGCCGAGCCATAGCTTTTTATGGCCGGCGCGGAAACCAGGGAATGAACGCGTTCGTCGTGCGCCGATACATGGCGTAGTCTTCACCACGACTCGTCATGGCGTGAGCCTCGGTCCAGGGAATGCCCGTGACCTTCAACAGTGCCCAACCCATCGCCATCGGGCCGATCAGGGTCAGGCCCCACCTTCCCATGGGGATCGCCAACCCCATCACGACATAACTCCACCAGTGCAGCCATTCGAAGAAGTAATTCGGGTGGCGCGAGTAGCGCCAGAGGCCGAACCGGCACACGCGACCCTGATTCCACGGCTTGCTCCGAAAGACAGCGAGTTGCCGGTCGGCAATGGCCTCCCCGCTGACGGCCACGCCCCAGAGGAGAAATCCAGCCAAGTCCAAAAAATGAAATGGTGGGTGCGGGTTCTGCATGACCACGAGCGGAGGAAGGGAGAACAGCGCGATGGCGGCAGCCTGGAGCTGAAAGTACCAAAATATATAGGCGGATGACTGTTCGCCCCAGTGGAGGCGGAAGGCTCGGTACCGCCCGTCTTCCGGTCTGTTCCACACTCGATCGATGAGCACGTGTGTGCCCAGGCGAACGGCATACATACAGACCATCACGGCCACCAGCAATCGTCTGGCCGGTTCACCGGAAACCGACACGGCGTACCACGACACGACGAGCGCCAGCCCATAGCACCATCCCACGTCGGCAATCGCCGCGTTGCGCACCCGGCGCTGGACCATCCAGAGCACCGCCATGAGCACCGCTGAGACGATCCAGCCTGTCAGGAAAAGGGAAAGAGGATCCGTCGTCATGCGATCAGCCTCGGGAGGGGAAATTGTGTACTTACGTACATGGCGGCAGTCGATCGATTGTACTACGGCAGTCCACGCCGACGAACCAGCCCTGCTCGCAACCCGGGATTTCACAGCTGGCCGACGTAACTCCGAACTTTGCCCAAGCAGGTTACTGTCGATCGACCCGCAGATCATCCCACGGATCGTCGCCAATCCGTGGCTTGCTCGCCAGCCATTGACGCAGACCCGGCAGGCGGAAGGAGAGGAGCGCTTGAATCTTGTCGCTGCACATCGATAGGTCCGGGGATCGAGGCGGACCGTAAAAGTCGGCGACGGACCCCGATTGGATTGATGGCAGGAGATCTGGATACAAGCCCGCTAACAACGTGCCGATCTCCCATCGTGACAATCGCTCCCGACCGCCGAGATGGTACAGACCTGGTTGTTTGCAATCCACGAACTCCCAGAGCGCCCGCACCAAGGCTCCCGCCGGAATCGGACAACGAAACTCGTCTGTGAAAAGCGTGAGCCTCGTCCCCTGTGCAACGGTCCGCAACATGTCCTCGACGAAACTTCTGTCGTGTGTGGGGGACGTCCCGGCTGTGAGGGCGACACGAATGACCGAATGGGCCGGATTCTGCCGTACCACTTGTTCGGCTTCTGCTTTCGTCCGCCCGTAGACGTTGAGCGGATGAATCTCGTCCGCTTCTAGATAATTCCCCTTTAATCCATCAAATACCTGATCGCTGGAAAGGAAGACGAACGGTATGTCATGGGCCAAGTCGGCCAGCCGCTTGGTTGCATCGACGTTAACCCGCCTGGCTTGGGCAGGATCTCGCTCACAGACACTCGTTCGACTGAGGGCCGCGCAGTGAATGACGAGGCTGGGATGCCACTGCCCCCAAAGGGCTTGCACGTGGCTTCCGTCCGTCAGGTCCGCCTCTGCCCTCGTCAGTCCTCGCACCTCCCACCGTGGCGCCCAACGGGGAGCGGACCGAATGAGATAGCCGCCGATGAGACCGGAAGCTCCTGTGATCAATGCGATCGGTTTCATCATCCATTCAGGCCAAGCAGCCGGATCTCCGGCACCAATGTCCGGGACCAGAAGGCGGGCCTAATTTCTGGTCAATTTTCGATAGCGAATACGGTGTGGCTGGTCGGCCTCTTTCCCGAGCCGTTTCTTGCGATCGGTTTCGTACTCGCTATAGTTGCCTTCGTACCAGACGACCTTGCTGTCGCCTTCGAACGCCAGGATGTGGGTGGCCACACGGTCCAAAAACCAGCGATCGTGACTGCTGATCACGGCGCAGCCGGCGAATCCTTCCAAGCCCTCTTCCAGCGCACGCAGCGTGTTCACGTCCAGGTCGTTGGTGGGCTCATCGAGGATCAGTAGGTTGGCTCCTTCCTTCAGCATGCGAGCCAGGTGGACGCGGTTCCGCTCGCCGCCCGAGAGATCCTTCACCTTCTTCTGCTGATCCGTGCCGGCGAAATTGAACCGAGAACAGTAGCCGCGGGCGTTCACCTCGGCTTTCCCCAACATGAGCGTGTCCTGCCCATCGGAAATGATTTCATACACGGTTTTTGTGGGGTCGAGCGTGCGATCCTGATCGACGTACCCGAGCTTGACCGTCTCGCCGATCCTGATCGTGCCCGCATCCGGCTTCTCTTTGCCGATGATCATCCTGAACATGGTGGTCTTGCCCGCGCCGTTGGGGCCGATCACGCCGACGATGCCGCCTTTCGGAAGGCTGAACTCGACATTCTCGTACAACACATTTTCGCCGAACGCCTTGCTGATCCCCTTGGCCTCCACCACCAAATCACCGAGTCGCGGCCCCGGCGGAATATAGATTTCGAGATCGGCGGCAAGCTGGTCCTGCCTCTGGTTAACGAGTTCCTCATACCGATTCAGGCGTGCCTTCCCCTTGGATTGACGGGCCTTCGGCGACATGCGGATCCATTCCAATTCGTGCTCGAGCGTTTTCTTGCGCTTGGATTCGGCCTTCTCTTCTTTTTCCAACCGTTCCTGCTTCTGTTCAAGCCAGGCGGTGTAATTACCTTGAAAGGGAATGCCGTGGCCGCGATCCAATTCCAGAATCCAGCCCGCGGCATTGTCCAGAAAATACCGGTCATGGGTCACGGCGATCACGGTGCCTTTGTACTGTTGCAGATGCAACTCCAGCCACTGCACGGATTCCGCATCGAGATGGTTCGTCGGCTCGTCGAGCAGCAAAATATCGGGCTCCTGGATCATGAGCCGGCAGAGCGCCACCCGCCGCTTTTCACCGCCCGAAAGCACGCCCACCTTTTGGTCGGGCGGCGGGCAACGCAAGGCGTCCATGGCGATCTCGAGTTCGCTTTCGAGCTCCCAGCCGTTCGCCGCTTCGATCTTTTCCTGCAGCTGCGCCTGCTTATCGATCAGCTTTTCCATCTGATCAGGGTCCGCGTCGCCCATGCTGTTGCTGACCGTTTCGTACTCGTGCAACAAGCCGACGAGTTCCTGCTTCCCTTCCTCGACGACCTCCTTCACGGTCTTGCGGGGATCGAGTTGCGGTTCCTGTTCCAACAGCCCCACGGTGTAACCTTTGGAGCGCGTGATCTCGCCGACATAGTTGGGATCCAGTCCCGCGATGATTTTGAGCAGCGAGCTTTTGCCGGAGCCGTTCAAGCCGAGCACGCCGATCTTCGCGCCGTAATAAAACCCCAGGTAGATGTCACGCAGCACTTGTTTTTTCGGGGGATAGACCTTACCGACACCGACCAGAGAAAAAATGACCTGTTTATCGTTCGTCGCCATGCGCTCCCCTCTCTGATGGTGTCATGTGGAGTTGTAAAGAAAGATCTTACAGGATGTTCTACCGAGGTCTGGCTCAAGAGCCTGCTACAGTGAATGCAGAGCCTGAAGTCCCGCACGCGCCTGAGCGGCCATGCCGGCGAGGCCGGCTCTGACCTCCTGCGCATTGCGCACCGGACTGGTGAAGGCGACTCGTCCCCCTTGCATACGGTCGGCCGTCTTCACTCGCAGGTGAAAACCTAGGCGATCCAATGCGGTCACCGTCGCCTGCTGGGCCTCCAGATTGCCGAACACGCGGGCGAGCAATAACAATGTCTCGATCTGATCCTGATTGATTTCTCTGATGAGGCTCGAGGCCTCCTCCGCAAGCGGGTCCACGGAAGCTCTGGCATAATCGTCAGGCGCAACCCAGCCCATCGAACCAAAGCCTCCGACGAAATAGATATCTGCCATGACCATGCGAAAAAATCCAAAGTCGTTGAAGTCCACCCAATAAGAGGCGTTGGCATGTCGATCCAGGTAGAGTTCGCGAACCTTGGCGACCTCCTCGCTCGGAACCTTCGTTACCGATCCCATCAATGTCACCCTGGCCGCGCCCAGGGGATCGCTTCTGCTCTCAGGCGGCGTCACCAGCAGGCTGGCGCGCGGATCTCCCAGGAGATTCTGTGTATGCATGGCCATGGTGCTGATAAGAAAAATCGGCTGCCCGTGCTCCTCCAATCCATAGGGCATGACCGACCCGAAAGGCCAGCCTGGTTGTTTGCGGGAGAGAGTCGAGAGGCCGCCCGTCTGCTGCAAGTGCACCAATGTTCTGGCCCGTTCGGCATGGGACGGTTCGGGCACATCAGGACCCTCTGAATCCGGTCCGCTATTATGCTGTCGTGATGATGACAATGATCGCTTCTTTTCTTTGCAACAAGTTGCATGACACCTTACCCTGGAAGCGGCGCGAATTTCCACTGAAGGTAGGAGCGCAACGGCCCAATGCCTGACTCTTCTCCGACGAGCTTAGATCCCCAAATCCTCAGTGAGCCGCACTTCAGACTCCTCTAGGATATCTTCCAGGCAGGTAAAACAGGAGAATGGAAACTGAGTGACTGGAATGGCGCAGACTTCACCGACAGGCGACTCGTCCAACGCCGGGCCGCCGCATTCTTTATG
>JACCYV010000147.1 GCA_013696305.1 Nitrospira sp. | reverse complement strand
CCAGTCTCAGTGCCGCCTCACGGTGAAGGAAGCGAAGCACAAGGAGCCGATCGTCTCCGGCACGATTTACTTTGCGCCGCCCGATTACCATCTCCTCGTGGAATCCGACCGGCACCTGTCGCTTTCGAGCGAAGAGCCGGTGCATTATTCCCGCCCGTCGATAGATGTGTTGTTCGAGTCCGCGGCCGATGCGTACGGCCGTGCCTTGCTCGCCATCATTCTCACGGGGACGAACGAGGACGGCGCACACGGAGTCCGCGCCGTGTGCGATGCTGGAGGAATGGCGCTGGTGCAAACACCGGAATCCGCCGAGGCGCGCGTGATGCCCGAGGCAGCCCTCGCGGCCTGCGCGGAGGCCCGGTCGATGAGCCTGGACGCGATTGCCGATCTTCTACAGACACGAGCAAGCTGAAAGGCGCTGATGCCACAGGGTCAAGCCAAATTTCTGCTGGTCGACGATAACGAGCCGGGGCTCCTGGCCTTGAGCGGCATCTTGCGCCGCGACGATTCAGAGATGCTGCAGGCGCACTCCGGCCGGGATGCGCTGGAGATGTTGTTGCATCACGATATCGCGCTGGCCATCATCGACGTGCAGATGCCGATCATGGACGGCTTCGAACTGGCGGAGTTGATGCGCGGGTCCCAGCGGACCAGGCATGTGCCGATCATATTCCTGACGGCCGGCCCCCGGGACAATGTGCGGCGCTTCCGTGGCTACAAAGCCGGAGCGGTGGATTTTCTGTACAAGCCGGTCGAACCGACCGTCCTGCGCAGTAAGACCGATATTTTCCTGGATCTCTATCGCCAGCGCGTGGAACTCGCCCGGCAACGGGATGAGATTCTGGTTGTGGCGGAGGAAAAGGCCCGGCTGCTTCAGGAACGCGACGAGGCCAACCGCCGCTTGATTGAGAGCGAGATGCGTTTTAGAACGCTGGCCGACAGCGCCCCGGTGCTCATCTGGATGGACGGGTTGGAGGGATGTGAATTCGTCAACCGGGCCTACCTCGAATTTCTCGGCATCGACCATCCGCAAGAAGTGGAAAAGTATAATTGGGCACAATATGTCCATCCCGACGATCGCGAGGCGTATGTCGCGACCTATCAGAACGCCGTCGACCGGCGCGCGCGATTTGAGGCGGCGTTTCGATTCCGGCGCCGCGACGGGGTGTACCGCTGGATACGCTCTGTCGGCACGCCGCATCTCTCGGCAGGCGGTGAATTCATCGGGTATATCGGCGCGAGCTTCGATCTGACCGACAGCAAGGAAGCCGAGGAGCGTTTGCAGCGATGGAGCGTGGATTTGGAGCGGGCGGTGAATCAGAAGACCGCCGAACTGCTGCGATCGCAGGAACAATTGCGCGCGCTCGCGACGGAGTTGAATTTGACCGAACAACGTGAGCGCCAATGGCTGGCCACGGAGCTGCACGATCACCTGGCGCAGATGTTGGTATTGGGCAAATTGAAACTCTCGCAGACCAGACACATCCGGGATCTCCCGCCCGCGGGCCTGGGTCTTATCAAGGATATCGAGGATGTGTTGACACAGTCCCTGGCCTATACCAGGACCCTGGTGGCCGATCTGGCTCCGCCCGTCCTGCACGAATTCGGGTTGCTGGCCGCCCTGCCCTGGCTGGCGGAGCAGATGCAACGGTATGAGCTGACCGTGAGCGTCGAATTGCCCGGAACCGGGGATGTGAACCTGCCTGCAGATCGAGCCGTCCTTCTCTTCCAATCGGTCCGGGAGCTCTTGATGAATGCCGTCAAGCACGCGGGCGTGGGCCGCGCGTCGGTGCGGCTGGAGCACGGCAACGGCGAACTTCGCATTGAGGTGCGCGATGCAGGCACCGGCTTCGACCCGGCGTCTTTCGCTGCCGTTGCAGACACCACCGCCGTCCCCGGCTTCGGATTATTCAGCATTCGCGAGCGCATGCTCGCGCTCGACGGCCGACTGGAACTCGTGTCCGCTCCCGGGCAGGGCACGACGGCGACACTCGTCCTGCCGCTGCGCAAAAAGAGTTCTGAGTCGGAAATGATGAGGTCTGAGTCGACGGATAACGCCGGATCGAGTTCTATGTTAAAGGAGAGGGGTTCTGAGTGAGCTGCATCTGGATCTCTCCGGACGACTCAACCGTCTGAACTCAGCACTCAGCCCTGCACCATCCCCGCAAAACTCGTGTGTTGCTGGCCGAGAACCACGCGATGTGTTCGACCAGTCGAAAGCGCGGTTGCGCGTCCCTCTCTCGTCGCCGCAGGATCATGCACGGGTAGGTGGCGTCCTGTGAGCAGCCGGCCTCCCGGGAAACCGGCGAAAAGGTGTCCGGCATGGTCGGTCCTTTCAGAGGTCTTGCGGGCTGCGTGACCATACAGAGCTGACGGCATACGGCACGAACAGGACAAGCGCGATACCGAGGCTCGATGCTGTTTGCAGTCACTTCTCAACGCTTTTTTCAGATGCGATCCGACGATGTTCTCGCGTGACCTGCTGAATGGTCTCATAGAGGTCTTCGACCGCGGCTTCTTTATTCACGAACGCCGCAGCGCCCGCTTCTTTCATCGCGGTTTCCACATCCTCGACATTTTGAATGGAGAGGCCGATGACCATTGCGGCAAGCCTCTCCGTCTCAATGTGTCTGGTGGCTTGGATGCCGTCCATCCGCGGCATGTTCACATCCATGACCACCACATCGGGGGAAAGGCCTATCGCCTTTTTCACCGCTTCTTCGCCGTCGGCCGCCTCTCCGATGATGGAGATGTCCTGATAGGCATCGAGGATGCTTTTCAGCCCTTGCCGGACCATGGCATGATCGTCCACCAGAAGCACCCGCACCTTCGGCTGGGGATTGAATTCGGAATGCTGAGTGCGGGCGGTTGAATTGTCCGGACTTCGACCCTTTGCCGGTTCTGTCTTCTCATCTCCTAACACAGTACTCCCGGCTGCTGACTCAGACGTCTTTTCAGACGATTCCAGCGGCACGAGCAGCGTCGCCAGAGTCCCTTGGCCGGGTTGCGAAAGCAACTCGAAACTTCCGCCGAGCGCCGTCATGCGCTCGCGAATGCTGAACAATCCGAAGCTTGGTTCAGACCCGGTCCCCGGAGGATCCGCAAAAAGATCAAAGCCCGCTCCCTGATCCGACACCGTAATCGACAGCCTGTCACTCACGTGTTCCACCGAGATCCGAGCCTGTGTGGTTCCCGCGTGTTTCACCACGTTCATGAGCAGCTCACGAATCGATTGAAACAACAGTACCGCTTGTTCCTCGGGCAGGGACAGAGTCTCGCTCTTCAGCTCTAACTTCACCGTAAGGTTGCGCTGCTGCATCTGCTCCACCAGCCACTTCAATGCCGTCGGCAGGCGAAACTGCTTCAAAACAGGCGGGCTGAGTTGCACCACCAGGGTTCGCGTGTAAGCCAGCGCCTGATCCATGACCTGGTCGACGTCGGTGACGGCCTTACCGACAGCCGGCGCCATCGGCATTTGTTTGGCTTGAGCCAATTTGATCTTACGCAGCGCCAGGAGCTGGGCGAGGTAATCGTGCAGTTCCGTGGCCAGACGTTGACGCTCCCGCTGTTCGGCTAAATTCAGTTCGGCAGCCAGCGCTCGAAGCCTGTCTTGCGAGAGGACGAGGTCGCGCGTACGATCATCAACCGGCGCTTCCGACTCCTCGTTCAACCGGCGCAGCGCCTCCTCCGACTGCTTGCGGTCCCGTAATCTCCCAGGTCACCCCGTCGAAGCGCTTCGGCTCGCCCGCTGCGTCGTAAAACGTCCGGCCGATGGCGCGAATCCATTTTTCCTGCCCGTCGGCGGCGACAGTGCGGTATTCCACGTCATAACGGGTTTTGTTGACGATAGATCCGGAGATAGCCGCACGGATGCGTTCGCGGTCATCAGGGTGCAACCGTTCATAAAACGTGTCGATGGTGACATCCGCGTCAGACGATAACCAGAAATGTTCCTTGACCCGCACATCCCAGATCAACCTCCCGAACGGCAAATCACAGAACCAGATTCCGACTTGTGACGCTTCGGTGACAAGGTCAAATCGCTCGCGATCCGACGCAAAGTCTCTTCGGCTTCCTTGCGCTCCGTAATGTCGATGACCGAACCGTTGTAGCCAAGGAATTCTCCGCCGCGTCCAAACCGGGGGACCGCCGCGTCGATCGCCCAGCGATACACGCCGTCATGGCGGCGAAGACGATATTCCGAACGAAACGGCTCCAGGGATTCGGTGGCCTTCCGGAACACTTCGTCGGACTGTCCGCGGTCGTCGGGGTGAATGGCTTCGAGCCAACCGAACCCGAGGCCCCTGTCCATCGTCAGGCCGGTGAACTCAAACCACTGTCGACTAAGATAGGTACAGCGCGCCGCCGAATCCGTGACCCACAACATCAGCGGCGAATGATCCGCCATGTTGCGGAAGCGTTCCTCACTTTCGCGCAACGCTTCTTCAGCACGCTTGCGCTCGCCGATGTCAAGCGCCACAGCGACCAGTCCCAGATATTGGCCCGTGGGACCGCGCAGCGCGTTGACGCTGCTGCTGGCCCACAAGAGCGAACCGTCCTTGCGGCGGTAACGCTTCTCCATGACGAAATCCGACCCTCCCTCGGCCAGCAGGCGGACGGCTTCCAGCGTCTGTGAAACAACGGCCGGGTCGGTCACGTCTGCGATGGTCATCTGTAACAATTCCGTTTCGCTATAACCGAGCATTTCGCACCAGCGCCGATTGACCAGCGTCATGCGGCCTGTCGCATCCGCCTGAATGACGCCGGTACCGGCCTGATTGACCACGGTGCGGAAACGCTCTTCGCTTTCACGCAATGCCCGCGCGGTGCGCTTGCGCTCGATCGCAAGAGCAGCGG
>JACCYV010000145.1 GCA_013696305.1 Nitrospira sp. | reverse complement strand
TCCGCTTCCCGGTGACAAGATTATCGACCACCACCACATCGTGCCCCTCTTGGAGCAAGCGATCCACCACATGTGACCCGATAAACCCTGCCCCTCCGGTAACCAAGACTTTCATACGTGCCTTCGTTTCTCCTTCATCTGCAGGTTTGACAGTATCCCGGATCGAACCTCAAGGGTCAGCGTACTCCTTCTGCACACTTCCGCAAAGAGTTTTCATCTTGCTCTTGCGGCTGGGGTCCGGTGGGTCGTTCAAGCCGAACCATCTATTTTAGTGCATCACGGTGGAACACTCACCTGCGCCGAAACCACGCCAGAATTTCCCGATTGCCTTTGCGGCCCTCGACGGGAGAATCCATACGACCTGCCAACTCCAGCCCCAGCTGGTCGGCACAGGCCACTACCTTTTCGGCCGCCCCTTGTCGCAACCCATCATCTCGAACGATTCCCCCCCGTCCGACAAGACCTTTTCCCACCTCAAACTGCGGTTTGATCAGCGTGATGATGCAGCCTGAATCCGTCAGATACGGCACCACGCAGGGGAGCACGAGCGTGAGTGAGATGAACGAGACATCGATGACCACAAGGTTGATCGGATCTTGGATAAAGTCGGTCTCAAGATATCGAATGTTGGTTCGCTCCTTGAGGAGGACTCGCGGATCCTGCCGAAGGCGCCAGTCGAATTGCCCATAACCTACATCCACAGCGTAAATTCGAGCCGCGCCGCGTTGCAGGAGACAATCGGTGAATCCTCCGGTGGAACAGCCGACATCGAAGCAGATCATCCCCCTCGGTTCAATCTGAAATTGATCCAGCGCGGCAGCCAACTTTTCACCGCCCCGACCGACATAGGGCGAGGCTGGCCCGACGACCACCACCACCGCGTCCGGCAAAATAGGCTGAGCTGCTTTATCAACCAGCACTCCGTCCACGCGAACGAGACCGGCAAGGATGAGTCGGGCGGCGTCTTCGCGACTGGCGACCAACTCACGGTTGACAAGCGCACGGTCGAGCCGTTCCCGCTCTGGACGCAACTTTTTGGTCATATCAATAATGGAGGTGACAGTGCTGAAGAAGTGGCAATACCGAACTGGTGCGGTGGTCAGACTGTTACTGAGGATGCTCGGGGTCATCGTCGCCGAGAGAAAAGGCTTGAATCCGCTTTTTACCATCCTTCTCCTGCACCAGGATCTCAACCTTTCGTTCAGCGTCCTCCAGCATCTTGAGACAGGTTTTCGACAGTCGGATCCCTTCCTCGAAAATCTTCAACGAGTCATCAAGAGGCAGATCGCCCTTCTCAAGTTCAGAGACGATCGTTTCCAATCTCGCCATCGCGTACTCAAATTTAATTGCGGCCACAACCACTCCCTTACAGGTTCTTGAGCCAACGCATTATTGCCCGCTCCCTCGACCGCGTCAAGACACCGGGTGCGGCAAAACCTTTTTGACCAGACACAATAACCGCCCCTCGGCCAGTCGAGCGTGAAGCTCCTCTCCAACCGCTACCTCCGACACGCGCCGCACCACGTGTCCAGTGGGGACGGTTTGGAGGATGCTATACCCCCGCTTTAAGATATCGAGGGGACTGAGAGCATCAAGCGCCGTCATGTGCGCCGCCACCGATTGCCTCCGATGAATAAGCCCTCGACGAGCCTCTTGCTCCAGCCGCTTACACAGCTGGGGAAGTAGAACGAACGATGTCCGAATCCTGTTGTGCGGACTTTGCGTCAGCAGAGCATGACGACGCTCCATCATGCCGCGATGTAGCAGCGTCAGGCGCTCTGTGAGGGAACGCAGTAAGCCCTCACTCAACTCGTCCAGCCGCTGGGATTGGGCTTGCATTCGAAACCGCGTTTCGCGCAGGATTCGAAGAAACATGTCCAAACGATGGCGTTGCATCACGAGGAATGTCTGCATCGTGCGTAGCAGGCGAATGCTTACTTCGTCCAATCGTTCGACGAGCTCGTCCAACACCGGCACAACGGCCTCTGCCGCCGCGGAGGGAGAGGGAGCGCGGTAATCGGCGGCAAAATCCGACAGGGTCACGTCAATTTCATGCCCCACAGCCGAGACGACGGGCACGCGGGACTGGACGATGGCACGAACAACCACCTCTTCGTTGAAGGCCCACAGATCTTCCAAGGTTCCCCCACCCCGACCGACAATCAAGACTTCAACATCAGGTATAATACTTAATTCTATGATCGCTGCTGCAATGCGCTCCGCTGCCCCTTCCCCTTGAACCGGCACAGGCGCAATGAGGACATGGACGAGAGGACAGCGACGACGAAGCACCGCGACAATATCGCGAATGGCAGCACCCGTGACGGACGTCACGATGCCGACCGTCCTCGGGAATGGGGGTAAGGGACGTTTACGGGCTTCATCGAACAGCCCCTCCTGCGCCAATCGTTCCTTGAGTTGTTCGAACGCCAACTGCAATGCCCCGATTCCCTGGGGCTCGACCGAATCGATCACGAGTTGATACTCGCCGCGAGGCTCGTACACCGAGATGCGCCCGCGCGCAAGGATCGCCATTCCCTCCCTGAGCATGAACCGGAGCCGAGAAACTCCGGACCGAAAGAACACAGCGCGAAGCTGACTCTGTTTGTCTTTTATCGTGAAGTAGAGGTGCCCTGAGGTCGGCGCGCGAAGATTGGAAACTTCTCCTTCAATCCAGATATCCCTGAATTGATCTTCCAGCGACTCTCGAATGAGCCGCGTCACGTCGGACACGGAAAGGAGAAGGGGGAGAGAGAGGTTACGCCCGGTCATGTCTCACCGCCGAGCCAGACGGAAGAGCTATCCGCACAACCGATCAATCCACCACTCGGATTCGCTCTATGGATAGAGCTTTGCCCAGCGTGGCATCCAGGTTGAGCAAGACCGCGCAGAAGACGGTGGGTCCTGATGCCACCTCAAAACGGCGTGGCATCCCTGTCAGAAACTTTTCGATCGCCAACTCTTTTTTAATCCCGATGACCGAATGGAGCGGACCGGTCATACCGATATCCGTGATGTACGCCGTGCCTTTTGGAAGGATCTGCTCATCGGCCGTCTGCACGTGGGTATGAGTTCCCGCCACGGCCGTGACCATACCGTCCAGGTAGTGCGCGATGGCCATTTTTTCGGACGTCGCTTCCGCATGCATATCGATCACGACGGCGGCAACCTGTGTCTTGAGACGCTCGACCTCTCGCTTTCCGACTTGGAATGGACAATCAATCGTGGGCATGAAGGCCCGTCCCATCAGATGAAGGATTCCCAGGGACTCGCCGCCCGGGGTCGTGAACACATAACTGCCTCGTCCGGGCACGCCGGCAGGATAATTGGCCGGACGCAGGAGACGTGGTTCACGGGGAAATACCTCGAGAATTTCCTTTTTATCCCACGCGTGATTTCCGGTGGTAATCACCGATACGCCAAGATCGAAGAGGTCATCAACCAGGTCTGGAGTGATCCCGAACCCGCCCGCCACATTCTCTCCGTTTCCGATCACGACATCGAGTCCGTGGCTGGCGATGAGTTTGGGCAGCAGGCGAGCCACGGCCCGTCGCCCTGGCTCGCCCATGATATCGCCGATCATCAGAACTTTCATGAGCACTCACTCATTTCGCGAAATCCACAAATCGGCTCTCCCGGATGACCGTGACCTTGATTTGCCCCGGATAGGTCAGCTCCTGCTCAATCTTTTTCGCCAAATCCCGGGAGAGTTGAAAACATTCCGGGTCCGTCAGATCTTCCTGCTTCACGATCACACGAATTTCACGTCCGGCTTGAATCGCATAGGCCTTCTGAACGCCCTTTTGGACGGTCGCCAGCGACTCCAGCTTTTCCAGGCGCTTCACATAGGATTCCAATGCCTCACGGCGAGCGCCGGGGCGCGCAGCCGACAATGCCTCCGCCGCCGCCACCAACACCGACTCAGGACACAGTGGCTCGACTTGCTCGTGATGCGCCGCAATGGCATTCACCACCTTGGGGTGTTCGCCATATTTTTTGGCGAGCTCCGCACCCAACATGGCATGCGGCCCCTCTTCCTCGTGGCTCACGGCCTTTCCGATGTCGTGCAACAAGGCGCCTCGCTTGGCGAGCTTCACATCGAGCTTCAGCTCTGATGCCATGATGCCGCAGATATAGGCCGCTTCCCGAGCATGGTACAGATTATTCTGCCCATAACTGGTCCGGTACTTGAGCCGCCCCAAAACCTTCACCAGCTCCGGATGGAAATCGGACAAACCGACCTCGAAGATGACCTTTTCGGCCTCCTCGATCATCAGCTTCTCAATATCCGTCTTGACCTTCTCGACGATCTCTTCAATCCGGGTCGGATGGATTCGGCCGTCGTGCATAAGCCGCTCGAGCGACACCTTGGCGATCTCACGACGAAGCGGATCGAACCCTGAGATAATGACCGCTTCGGGCGTCTCATCGATAATGAGGTCGATCCCGGTGGCCGCCTCGATCGCCCGAATGTTGCGTCCTTCCCGACCGATGATCCGGCCTTTCATCGCATCATTGGCGATCGGCACGACCGAAATGGTCGCCTCGTTCACGTAGTCTCGGGTCACCCGCTGAATGGATAACGAAATGATCACACGGGCGTCCCGGTCGGCATTCTCCTTGGCCTCCTCAAGCATACGCTTGGCCAGCCCGGCCGCTTCCAACCTTGCCTGGCTTTCCATCTCCTGAATCAATTGCCGTTTAGCCTCTTCGGCCGTCAGGCTCGCCACACGCTCAAGCGCCTCTCGATGCTGCTTCACAGCTTGCCCACAAGCGGTTTCCTTTTGTGCAAGCCCTTCCTCTCGCTTTAGGAGTTCCTGTTCGCGCTTCAGACCCTCCTGGTCGCGCTTTTCGAGAGCATTGATCTTCTTATCAAGACTGTCCTCTCGTTGCGCCACTCCGCGTTCCGTATTGGAGACTTCCGCGAGCTTCAATTTTTGGTCCTTCTCCGTTTCAATTTTTGCCTGAAAGACCAGATCCTTGGCTTCCAGTTTGGCCTCTTTGACGAGATTCTCTGCTTCCCTCTGGGCCGATTGGACAATCTGCGTCGACTGATCCTCAGCCTCTGCACGACGTGCCATTACGGACCGACGACGTAGGACTTCAAAGACGCCGGCGCCTGACACCGCTCCCATCAACCCGATTATGATGTACGCAACGACGCTGAGAGAAATGGCAACCACCTCCCTTACGGCAGCGGGACAGCACGCTGTCACCCTGCTAATGATCGCAGCCAGTGTGATAGGAGAGCACGGAGCATGTGAAAGGTTGCGTAAACGAGAAAGGGGGAAACTCTGACCGCTTGAGCCAGTGGAGACGAGTTGTGGAATCGCTGTCGCTAATTCAAGTGGAGGGGTGGTCGGCCTCGACCAGAATCAATTCTCCTGTCACCTCGCAAGCGAAGAATACGAGACCGCTTGATGGGGACAGCAACAGGCATCGGACAGAGGGTACGCCGTAAAATATGTGCGCACACCTGCTCTCCGCATAACAACACCGGATTTTGATTCACCTGTGACATATACGCACACACACGAGTCGCCCGGCCAACCCACGCAGCCACAACCACACTGAACAGCACCACTAAATTCAGCGATTCCATATTGTTAGCGCTCAAAACCGTCTTTGGATTTTCCGTCCTTTTTCGAAATTCCCTTTCCTCTCCTGCCCTTGTTGACCCTCAGGTCAATACAACAAAGAAACGATAACAAAGGAGGGCTGTGAAAGCAAGGTGAAACTCACCGGGACAGCATGGACGGTATTTGTTGGTCGATCGAATCCATCAAAGACGCCACACGGCGATCTGCGTCGGCCTCACCCTGCCGGCTCTTTCGTTCCGATTCCAACAATTCGTGGGCGATATTGATGGCTGCGAGGACTGCCAGCTTTGCCGGCGTGGCGGATCGCATCCCGGCCGCCACATGTTTCATTTGCCTATCGACGACTTCGGCAAGCTTCTTCACATAGGCTTCGTCCGCCTCGCCGTTGATGCTGTACCGCTGGCCGTAGATCTCCACGTCAATGGTCTTAGTCAAAAGCCACCTCCTTGGGTTCATCCAGGCATTCCAATACATCAATTTCGCCGAGTACCTTTTCGATCCGCGAGCGGATATCCGCCCGCTCCTGCTCCCATCGTCGATTCTCGTCGTCACGCACCGCGACCCGTTCCCGAGCCATGCGAAGATCATCCTCCAGCGAAGCGTTCTTTCGCTTCAGGTCCTGCACGAGTCTCACCAAATCGCGAATCCGAATTTCCAAGGCGTCAAGACGATCTAAAGTCATGGTATTCCTTATGTCAAAGTGATTGTCGAACACAGGGGCGACGGAGGCGAAATATAGGAAGTTCCCTCTCGCTTGTCAAGAAAACGTCTCCCGCTATGACGTGCCGTTATTGAGACGCCGGTATTCTCCATAACTGCGCAAGACTCGCTTCACGTACAACCGCGTTTCTTGATAGGGGATGAGCTCAACGAACTCATCTTGATCCCGTCCATGGTGCACAGCAATCCAATTGTTGACGGCAATGGGTCCGGCATTGTAGGCCGCCACCGCATACGCGACATTGCCGCCATATTGGTCGAGCAACTGGCCGAGGTACCGCACGCCGAGCCGGATATTGGTTTCTCGATCAAACAAATCTTCCCGTCCGACGCTCGGAAACCCATAACGCTGAGCTACCGCATTGGCTGTGACAGGCATCAACTGCATGAGCCCCACCGCTCCCACCACCGAGAGGGCCTTCTCATCGTATTGACTCTCCTCCCGGATGATCGCAGCGGCCAGGTAAGGATCGACCGCGATCACCCCTTGCGCGGCAATGGTGGGAAGAAGACCGGTCGGGTAGGCTACGGTCCATAAGGCCGGCGCGGTCGGCAGCCCGCTTCGTTCCAGCCTGTCTCGAAAATGCACCTTGGCCACACGTAAGGCGGGATGGTACGCCCCTACCTCGCTCAGCAACGTTGAAAAGGCCAGCAGCACCTCCTGGTCCCGGCTGTACTGCTCCGTCAGAAACCCGAGTTCACGGGCCGCATCCTGGGAAAACCCTAAGATCTTGAGTTCGATCCCCCGTTGATAGACTGCATGACGTTCGATTTCTGGGCGCCGATTTTCAGGCAGGCGCTCGCCGTCCCCGTCCACCGGACTTTCAACGACTGCCGCAATCGGAATGGCCAGCGGTACGGAGGCTCGCCGCGCCGCCAACTGACAGTAGTAACTATAGGCGTATCGCTGACAGACGCGCGCATACTGCTCAGCAGCCGTCGCATTCTTTTCGCGTTCATCGGCCCGGGCCGCCCAATACATCGCTTGGGGTTCAAATCCGTTGACATGCCACTCGACCACGGCACGGAACGTCTCCGCCGCCTCCCGGTACCTGGCGGTCCGGTACTGTACCCATCCTGCGCGCCACAAGCCTTCCGCACGCTGGCTCGCCGAGTCTCCCAGTTTCTCGACCTGCCGGAACATGCCGACCGCTTCATCGAATTGTCCCTGATCCTCCATCCATACTCCGGCGAAGAGATGCACCATCGCCCGCTGGTCGCCACCGAGGGAACTGTGAGCCATCGATCGCGCCAATTCGATCAGTTTGTCGCCTTGATTCTGACGCAAATAGACCCGTGCCAGCCACACAGTAGCTTCCGAGGATTCTTGCGCACGATCGGCTACCAGGCCGCGAAACGTCTCCCGTGCCTGATCGTATTGTTTGAGGCGGACATAGGCCACGCCCAACTTGAGCCGGGCGTCAAACCGTCGAGGATGTGACGGGCTCAGGGCCAGAAACCGGCGCAGTTCTTCGACCGCCTCACCTTGCAGGGCTAATCCCAGGAAGGCTTGCGCTCGGGTAAAATGGTCTTCAGCCGTCGGCGTCCACGATTCTCCTCCTACGGCCATATCCAGCCGCGCTTTCGCCTCTCGCGCTTCGAACGAGTGCGGGTAGCGAAGCCAGAGTTGCTTCAGCGCGCTCCGCGCTTCAACCAATCGACCTTCTCGGATGTGGCAGTCCGCCTGATGCCCTAGCGCCGGCGGAGCCGCCGTATCTTTGTCCCCGAGGGCCACGGCCCGCTCTAACCATTCCACAGCGCGGAAACAGACATTCGCGCCATACCAGGCCTCGCCCGTACGGTAGGCTGCCTTGGTGATCACGTTCGAATCCGGCACCAGCTTGGGAATCGTCTCCAACAGCTCAGCCGCCTGGATGGGTTCGTTCAGCTTCAGAAGCGATTCCCCGATCCAGAGCCGGAGATAATCGTCCAGCACCGGCATGTCCGGTTGTGTGGCGCGCAAGAGTTTTGCGGCTTCGACAGGTTCCCGATCGAGGAACAGGACTCCGAGGACCACTCCGGCCCTGGTTGCCCAGATCGTCGAGGGATACAGTTCCATGACCGACCGCAACCGGTCGATTTTGAGCAGCATCGTGTGATCGCGTTGAGCGGGAGAACCGGAACGCTCATTGAGCGCGACAGCCGAACGGAAACAGTCTTCAGCGGAGACACAGGGAGCAGGGATAGCAGGCAGAAGGAGCGGTGGTTCTGCCGTGGCCAACACGACACACGACAACAGAAACCACGTGAGGAGAGCCGCCGAAATGGTCCGCCAAGGCAGTGCGGTCACAATCTCGTCCTGAGCAGAAGGTGAACC
>JACCYV010000237.1 GCA_013696305.1 Nitrospira sp. | reverse complement strand
CCGGCAGGTCCACCAGCGAAAATACCAATGAGCGTTGTAGATCCGCCTTCAGGACTTCCTCGATACGACCGCCCAGCCATTCGGGGCCGCCGCCGTTTTGAAAGCCGAAGACGCCGATAGGAATTTTGTGAAAATCAGGCCTGGTGGCTTCGAGAAAGACATCGGTCGCGCGGGAATCGAGAATCCCCAAGAGCCCGGCCCCCACCACGACACAGAGCGCAAACATAAGACTGATGATGATCCGATTCATCCTGCTGCCTCGCCTACAAAAAAAGTAAAGTGGGCGTCAAAAGAGGAGTCGGTCAGATCTTGCGGAAAGGGAGGCAATGGCATTGCGTTACGTATGGCCCGCTGTGCCGACATGTCATAGTAGTCATTTCCCGAAGACTCCTCAATAACGATACTACTTATCTGTCCATTCCGCTCTAAACGAAACTTCACCACCACTCTCGGCTTCTCGAGAGCACCGATGTCTGGAGGTTCCCAGAATTTCCGGATTCGTGCTTGCACGAGGGCCAGGTATGGATTAGACCCGGCTACCCCAGCCACTCGCAATCGGGTCTCAGGTTTCGTGCGAGGAATGCTCGCGGTCAACGGAGGCGTGCTCGCGGCCGGCTGAGGTTCGCGAAACATCGGTTTGACCTCTCGCACCGGTTCGGAAAACTTTACCGGCGGAAGCGTCTGGAGCTTTTTCAGGTCTTGCAGCTCCCGGTCGAGATCGCTGTTCATCTCTTCCGACAGCGATGCGCGTTTCGGGGGAACCACAGTCGGTTTCGGAGCCTCCGGCGGTGCCTCGACGGGAACAGGGGCAGCAGCCATATCCGGAACCTTCAATTGTTTGAGCATGGCATCCAGATCCGAACGCTCTGGAGTCCGCTCTAGTTTCGGCTGCGCGGCTCGTTTCACCTCGGCTGGTTTCAGCGGTGCCAGATCACCATACTGCGGAGCATTAGGCGGCAACTCGATATCCTTCATCACATCCCGAAGCACATCCGACCGGTTCGCGACAGGCGCAGAGGAGGGCGACTTCGCCGCCTGTGGAATGGGCTGCGGGGCAGTCAATGTCGGAGCCGGCAAGCGAGGTGCGGGTGTAGCAGGCGAAACCGGCTTCACGGCCGGAGCAGCCGGTGGCGGCGGCGATGCCTGCACAGGCTTTGGAGGAACAGGAATGGGAGCAGATTGGACCGGCTTGGGCATCGGCCGCGGAACCACCTTCTCAACCTTTTCAACCTTGGGCTCTGGCTTCGCATCGATGGGGGGCAGACTGACCAGCGACACTTCCACCGCCGACATCGGACGTTCTGTTTTCTTGAATAATTTAGCACCCATAATCACGGACAAGAGACAGAGATGCAGAAGCAAAGACACCACGACCGTCTTGCGAAGTCGGCCATCCCCGGCTTCAACCACATTCCCGATCAGGAACAGCGAAGTATGTCTTGGCAGGGCTTGGAACGTCATGACTTGCGATACGACCGTGCGGTGCGAGTCTCGGCGCCGCTATTTTTTGCGTGGTTGCGCGGGGGTCGTGACCGACTCCCTCACGCGCTCGGCACCCGTGGGCTCCGTCACCATCCCGAGCTTTTCGATCCCGGCTTTCTTAACACTATCCATGACCTGCACCACGATGCCATACGGGACGTCCCGGTCCGCACGCAGGTAGAGCGAAACCTCGGGGCTCTGGTCTTTCAATGCCCGGAGTTTTCGTTCGAGTTGGACGACGCTCACAGGATCTTTATCCAAATACAATCGCTGATCGCGCTCAATGGACAAAACAGCTCTTGCTTCCGGCTTAATCGTATTGCTGGCGGATTTGGGAAGGTTGATATCCATCCCTCGATAGAGCATCGGCGCGGTCACCATGAAAATGATAAGCAGCACCAGGACGACGTCCACCAGCGGAATCACATTGATCTCCGCCATGAATCGCCGGTGGCGCGTTTCCGACATCATCCCTGCACCCCGACTGCCGTCTGTTTCAGCCGGGTCTGCAAGGACCGCATGGCTTCGACCGTGAAGGATTCGATGCGAAACACGGTTTTACGAATGCGCGTCAGGTAATAATTGTAGAAGATGACCGCAGGAATCGCGGTAAATAATCCGGCGGCCGTCGCCACCAGCGCCTCCGACACCCCCGGCGCAACCGCCGCGATGCTGGCCGTTCCTTGCAACCCGATCTCGCGGAACGAATCGATGATCCCCAGCACGGTACCCAGCAAACCGATAAACGGGGTAATATTTCCCGTGGTGGCCAGGACCGGCAGGTAAGACTCCAACTGCGACACCTGGTTCTGCACCAGATACGCGACGGTCTTGTCCATGTAATTGTGATCGATGGAAGCCACCGGATCTTTCGATGCGCCGGCCGGCTGATACAAGCTCATTGCACCGTCTCCCGAGGTCGTCAACACGCGATCCATGATGCCCTGAAAGACGCGTGCGCTCGGGCTGCCCTCAGCACGTTTCGACTGCCGATATAATTCATCGAGATCGCGGATCTTCGTAAAGGCACTGAAGAACCGTTGATCCTCGCGATCGGCCGACTTGAAACTCCGCCATTTGTAAAAAATCACGCCCCACGAAATGATGGAAGCGACTAAAAGCAGCAGTAATACGATTTTCGACACCGCTCCCAGCGATCCCACCAACCCCGTCACGCCTGATTGGAACATGAGCCTAGACCTTTCCCTTCACATGGCGTCGCATAAAAACGATAGCATGAATTGTACCAAAAGCTGGGGGAATGGCGGGGCCGACGGGATTTGAACCCGCGACCTCCAGATTGACAATCTGGCGTCCTAAACCAGGCTGAACGACGGCCCCACGCAACCCAAGATGGCGGAAGAAGGTTCCGAGTCTCAAGAAATCTAACAGACTAAATACGGTGGAGTGCTCTTTTGTACATCACTACTAATGGATAAGCAATGCTTTGGACGCAATTCCCACTCTTTCTTATTGGTAGGCGGAACAGGGATCGAACCTGTGACCTCTGCCTTGTAAGGGCAGCGCTCTCCCAATTGAGCTATCCGCCCGTTTTTTCTCATTCCCGGCAGATTTTTGGGATGCTATCAACTCCATAAAGGAGTGTCAACATAGAATCGTGCAATGGAGGCAGTCATCTCCCCGCAGGAACAGGCGCGGAGACGGCATCGTCGCTCAACGACGGGACCTGGAGCGCGGGTAACACGCGGTGTGGATTTTTTTCAATTGCGACACATCCACATGCGTATAAATTTGTGTCGTCGCAATATCTGCATGTCCTAACATCGCCTGCACGGAGCGCAAATCAGCGCCTCGCTGTAGCAGATGCGTGGCGAATGAATGTCGAAGCATGTGGGGTGAAGGCATTCTGGCGATTCCGGCCCGTTGACCGCGTGCACGAAGTAGTTTCCAGAATCCCTGCCGCGTAAGCGAGGTACCGCGCCGCGTCACAAAGACAAATCGTGACGACCGCTGCTTCAACAAGATCGGCCGCGCAACCCGCACATACTCCTGCAGTTGTTCAACTGCCGGACGTCCGATAGGGACGATCCGCTGCTTGTCGCCTTTGCCGGTGATGCCGACATACCCGACGTCGAGATTGCACTCCTCGATTCGAAGCGACACCAACTCGGATACCCGTAAGCCTGCCGCATAGAGCACTTCCACCATCGCGCGATCGCGCTGATCTTCCGGACGCGGACGAAGCGGTAAATCCAACAGACACGTCACATCTTCGAGGCTGAGCGTTTTCGGCAATCGTCTCGCGCGCGAGATACAACGCAGACTCGCCGTCGGATTGGCCGTAATCTTTCCCTCCTGCTTGAAGAAACGGAAGAGGCTGCGAACAGCCGCAAGCGATCGGGCGCGGGACGAGGACGCGAGTCCGGATCGATACAAATGCTCCAAGAATCCCGAGAGGAGGGGCGGCGACACTTCACTCACATCCTGGACACCCTGATCACGAAGGTAGCGCTGAAAGGTACCGATATCACGCCGGTAGGCCAGCACGGTGTTGCGCGATAAGCCGCAGGCGATCCTCAAATGGTCCCAGTACCGCTCGATGAACGGCTCCAACGGCAGACGGTCCGGCACGCGCGGACCAGAGCCTTCGGGATCACGGATCATGGAAAACACCCTTGCTGGCTGCGATCATCATCCTGCGAACCCGACTATAGCCAAGCCATCCTTCGAACACAAACGCCTCCTCGACTTCCTTGACACCCCGGCACCTGTTTCCTATAGTAGCCTCAATCGCGGCAGACCGTCGCCATGCTCAGGAGTCCATGTTTCCTCGATCAGCATTCCGCAGCCCGCAACTCCGCGCGTGCGTCGTCACTCTCGCGGTGGCGTTTCTCGCGGGCCCCGTCACATCCGGTGAAGCAGCCCCCGCGCCAAAAGCTCCTGTGGCTCCACGTTCAGGCCAGGCCAAATCGCCGGGCGGCGCCGGCCAATCCACGCTGGATCAGGCCAAACGACTCATCGACGCGGACCAACCTGAAACCGCTGCGGTCATGCTGCGGCGCTTCATTGAAAGCACCCCCTCGCCGGATCTCCTTGACGATGCCTATCTCTTGATGGCCGCTTCGATGTTCGGCATGAAGGAGCAGGCGGAAACAATTCGTTACGTGAATCAGCTGCTCGGTGAATTTCCCACATCGGAGCTGGTCGATCGAGCGAAACTCCTCCTCGCCAGAACCCACGCGCGGGCCGGCAATCTCGATTTGGCCCTTCCGCTTCTTGCCGAGATCCGCAGCTTCTCCGCGGATCCCAACACCAAACGGGAGGCGTTGCATCTCACCGGCGAGTTCCAGGCGCAAAAAAAAGATTTCCTACGGGCCATTCAGGCCTGGCTCGATGAGATACCTCTGGATGCGGCGGAACAGGCGCGCGAAACCGAGGGGCAGATCCGGGAATTGATCAACGAAAAACTCGACGTCCCGACGCTTACGCGAGTACGCGACGCCTACTCAAGAACATTTCCGGGAGATCTGGCTTCCATGAAGCTCATCGAGCTTCATACCGCAGCCGGAGAGGACCATCTGGTCGAGCGGGATCTTCGACTGTTTTTGACCCGCTTTCCCAGCCATGCCTACGCACCAAAGGCCGCGGATTTACAGACGACCGTGCGGACGAAGTTCAAATCGCACCCCTACTCCATCGCCGCCATTTTCCCCATGTCGGGCAAGCTGGCCCCCTTTGGAGCCGAGGTCCTGAACGGGATTCAACTCGCGCTGGAGCGATCGAAAGAAAGAGGGGATGCGCCGTCTGTCGGCCTCATCGTGAAGGATACGGAGTCCGAGCGCGCGGCATTCCTGGACGAACTCTCCATGGTGTTGACGGACGATCGGCCCCTCGCGGTGATCGGTCCGCTGCTGTCGAAAAATCTTCCGGTCATGGCTGAGCTGGCCGAACGGACGCGCATTCCGCTCATCACTCCCAGTGCCACCGTGACGAACCCTCGACGGCTCGGCAATTACGTCTTCAGCACAGCGCTGACCTATGATCACCAGGCCAGGCGTGTGGCGGACTATGCCATCCGTGACCAGCACTACAAACGACTGGCCATTCTCTATCCCGATACAGCCTACGGGCGCGAGCTGGCGCGCCTGTTCTCACAAGACATCCGTCAGCAAGACGGAGAAATCATCGCGAGCGAAACTTACAAAGAAGGGGATACCGACTTCCGTGCGGTGATCGCCAGACTCAAGGCTGAGGATCTGAAGAAATACGGCCTCGAAGTGCCGATTGAGAATGATCCGGCGAAGTCTGCAACCAAACAAGGCGGCAAAAAGACGAAACGCATCCTCTATTCGCCGGGTTTCGACGCGGTCTTTATCCCTGGGCGCTCCCTTGATGCGGGTTTGTTGGCGGCCCAGCTGGCCTTCCACGATATCGCCGTTCCGCTGCTCGGCGCCAACGGCTGGAACACGCCCGACTTTGCGCGAGTGGCCGACCGCAGCATCGAGGGCAGTGTCTTTGTCGATGGCTTCTTTGCCGACAGTGCCAGTCCGGTCGTGCAGGAATTCGTGGAACGGTATCGCAAACGATTTCAAGCCACTCCCTCGTTGTTCGCCGCTCAAGGCTATGACGCCGCGCGCTTGGCCGTGGAAGCGATCAAGCGAGGAGCGACCACCGGCGAGGCTATCCGCGACTTCCTCATGATGCAGCATGATCTCCCGGCACTGAGCGGACCCAGCGGTTTTAGCCAGGACGGCATCCTCAATCGCCGCGTCTTTCTCATTCAAATCAAGCAAGGCAAATTCGTCGCCATGGACCAATAGCTCACCGCCCATACGCATGGACGGCATCGGCGGAGGCATGCCGGTTCCCAATGGCTTCTCCGGGCGGCTACCTCCAGGAAGCAGGATGATCGCATGACCACGGCGCGAAAACGGGTACTCAGCGGGATGCAGCCGAGCGGCCTGCTCCATCTTGGCAACTGGCTCGGTGCGTTGGAGAATTGGAACGCGCTGCAGGAAGAGTACGATTGTTACTTCTTCGTGGCGGACTGGCATGCGCTATCCACCAATTACGCCGACACCACTCGCATCCGGGAGTTTGTACGGGAACTGCTCATCGATTGGCTGGCGGCCGGCATCGACCCGACGCGCGCCACGGTGTTCGTGCAGTCGCAGGTGCCGGACCACGCCATTCTGCATCTGCTGTTCTCCATGATCATTCCGGTGTCATGGCTGGAACGCAATCCGACCTATAAGGAAAAACAGGAGGAGATCAAGGAGCGGGATCTGAGCACCTATGGATTCCTCGGGTACCCCGTCCTGCAGGCGGCCGACATCCTGCTGTACAAGCCCGATTTCGTGCCGGTCGGGAAAGATCAACTCCCGCATCTCGAACTCACCCGTGAGCTCGCGCGTCGCTTCAACAATCTCTATTGTCCGGTGTTCCCGGACCCGCAGGAACACCTCACGAAGTTTCCGAAAGTCCTGGGCACCGACGGGCGCAAAATGAGCAAGAGTTACGGCAACGCCATCAATCTCTCCGATACGGAACCGGTCGTCCGGCAGAAGCTCAAGACCATGATCACCGACCCCGCCCGCGTGCGCCGCACTGACCCGGGCAATCCGGACGTGTGCCCCGTGTATGACTTCCACAAAATTTTTTCCCCGCTGCCCGTCATCGAGCAAGTCAACCGGGACTGCCGGACCGCCGCCATCGGCTGTATTGACTGCAAGAAGCTGGTGGCCGACCGGATGGTCGAGCGCCTCGCGCCCATCTGGGAAGCCCGCGCTTCTCTTACTCAGAACCCGAGGCACTTGAACGATATCGTGGAAGACGGCCGCCGCCGGGCCAGCGCTGTCGCAACCACTACTATGGACGAAGTTCGCGACGCGATGAAGATTTAGCCGCAGTATCGCGATAGAACCGGCATGAAGTCGAGTCACGGCACGAGCAGAGAGAATGGTCAGACAGGAGTGGCCAGCTTGCGCCACACATCCGTCAACTGACGCTGGACCGGCCCACGAATCTTCGTAAAGGACAGGCCGAAGGCATTCGGCAGACACCAGCGTACCGTGGCGGCATCAATCAGAATGGGGTTCGCGTCATCGCCGGGAAAGATGCACAGTTCTACTTCGGCTCCAGGCAGGACGGACACTGGGCTGAGGATGCGACAGCCTCCAGGCGACAGGTCGGTCAAATCACCATCACCAGCCACATCTTGCCTTTCATGGAAAAATGGCTGCGAAAGTGTACACGGACCCGCTCATGTTTGCGTTTATTCTTCATCGAGATACTGATCTCCGTGCCCGCCGATCTCCCTGCGACTGCGTATCCACCGTACGATAGGTCAGAAGCCATCAAAATACCAGTACTCACGGTTTCCTGGCGAGAATGGTCGGAGGAACCGCGCAGCAGGGCCAACGGTCATGAAGCCGCTTACAATGTCTGCGGTTTCGAATCCGGAATCGGCGAGCTGACCGCATCCAGCGCAGCCCGGTCCACCAGAATGGGAGCCTTGAAATGAATGGCTAATGCAATGGAATCTGAGGACCGGCTATCGAAGACTTTTTCCTGCCCCTGAAACGCCACCGTCAAAGTGCCGTAGTAGGTTCCCGCCTTGAGCGTAATCACCGTCTTGACCACACGCCCGCCCAACGCCTCGAGAATGCTATGCATCAGATCGTGGGAAAGAGGACGCGGCAACTTGGTACCCGTCAATGCACTTTGAATCGATCCGGCCACCGTGTGATCGACAAAGATGCGAACGGTTTTGCCTTCCGCCGAGAGCAGGACGACCGGACCATGGTCGGAAAGCCGGACGTGCACCTCCCCGATGGTGACGAGGGATGCGCCGCCAGCCTCATCGGCACGAGCCTGAGGTCCGGATGCAGACAGTGTCAACAGCAGTGAGAGGAGCGAAAGAACCGACCACCACCGTGTCATCGCGCGCATGGTTCCCTCCTGTAATTGGTATCGGGGCTCGCCGTCCGGCCCCTCAACTAAACTCGCACAAAGGAATTCGTCGCTCGCTCCCTTCCAATCTCTGTCTCAGCTCCGTGCCCCGTCACGACGGCGGTGTGTTCATCAAGCGTGTACAGACGTTCTTTAATGGATTGCTCGATGGCATCGTAATCGCCGCCCCAGAGGTCGGTGCGGCCGATCCCGCCACGAAACAGCGTGTCCCCTGCCAGCACTAGTTTGGCCGCCGGAAAGTGGAAACACATGGAGCCCGGCGTATGACCGGGTGTGTGTAACGCGATCCCTTGCAACTCACCGATCTTCAA
>JACCYV010000137.1 GCA_013696305.1 Nitrospira sp. | reverse complement strand
GCGCTGCTGCGACGCTTTCGAGAATTCGTCTGGATCGCGCTGGGGCTCGCTTGTCTGGCGCTTGTCACGAGGGGCGTCGACCGGTCTCTCTCCACCGACTGACAATCTCTCCCTCCACAGTCTAAGGTTGGCTGGGGGCCGGCGGCCTCAGAATGAGCGTGCCCTCGGTATGGCACGGTAAGCCCTGAAATCATTTCTGCACTAGAAGTAGCTCAAGCGCACGGTCTTCTGTACACTACTGTCCTGACAGTCTCCGCTGCGTCGAGGCCGGTTCGAAGGCGGCCGTGGGGATAGGCTGCATCGTAAGGAAAGAGTCAAAACCATGCCACGCCCCCATCATCCCAGCCCGCAGGGTCAACCGGCGAGAGAGAAACAGCCAGGCGCGGCAAGGCCGGAACGAACAGACCGGCGTCTGCTGCCTCCCTTGGACGATCCCGCCGAGGCCATGAAGTTCTGCCGGGCTCTCGCGAAAGCGATGGACTGGATATCGGATACCCAGGGACGGGGTTCGCAGCCGTTGCAGCTAGCCGCCCTGATGGCGCAGGCCGATGAGTCCTTGCCCCCGCCGATGCTGTCGATTGTCATTCCTGTCTTCAACGAAGCAGAGAATCTTCCCGTCCTGTATGCGCGCCTCACCGACGCGCTGAACCGCCTGGGATGCGATTATGAAATCGTGCTCGTCGACGATGGAAGCGAAGACCAAAGCCCGGACATCCTGCGAGGTTTGGAGAATAAGGATCGCCGGATCGTCGTCGTGGAATTCGCACGAAACTTCGGGCATCAAGTGGCGATCAGCGCCGGGCTCGAGCATAGTCGAGGCCGCGCCGTGTGCATCATGGACGCCGATCTGCAGGATCCTCCCGAAGTGCTGCACACCTTCCTGGCCAAGTGGCAGGAAGGATGGGAAGTGGTCTATGCCGTTCGAACCGATCGGAAGGAATGGTGGGGCAAGCGGCTGGCGTATGCCGCGTTCTACCAGCTGCTCCAACGGGTCGCCAATATCGACATTCCCTTGGATGCCGGCGATTTTTGTATCATGGATCGCCGCGTGGTGGATGAGCTGGTCGGAATGCCGGAACGCAATCGATTTGTCAGGGGCATTCGCAGCTGGGTGGGCTTCAAACAAATCGGTGTGACCTATGAGCGCCAGGCGCGCCATGCCGGGCGTCCCAAATATACGTTCCGGAAGCTGCTCTATCTGGCGCTGGATGGGCTGATCTCCTTCAGTCACATGCCGCTGCGGATCATTACGATCGTGGGCTTTACCGTGTCCGCGCTGTCCTTCCTGGTGGCGATGGTCTACATCATCAAGAAGGTGACCATGGGAGTCGGTGTGCCCGGATTCACCACGCTCGTCGTGTCGATCTTCTTCCTCGCGGGGATTCAGCTCATGACGATCGGGGTCATCGGCGAGTACATCGGCCGCATCTCCGATGAAGTGAAACGTCGCCCGCTCTATGTCGCCCGCCGCGTCACGAGGAGATAACCGTCATTCGCCTTCTCATGTTCGATAACGAATTCCCTCCCCTCGGGGGCGGGACCGGGGTCGTCAACTATTACCTCTTGCAGGAAATGGCTCAGCGTCAGGACGTGATCGTCGATCTCGTCACGTCATCGCGAAGCCGGAAGGTGTACGCGACCGAGCGTTTTGCCGAGCGCATCACGATCTACAGAGTGCCGGTCGACAATCGTAACATTCACCATGCGACCAATGTGGAATTGCTCCGCTACAGTTGGCGTGGACTGCGCATGGGGCGACAATTATTGAAGCGGCATCGCTATGATGGCAGCTTCGCCTTTGCCGGTGTGCCGGCCGGAGCGATCAGTTATCTGCTCCAACTGACTCACGGATTGCCGTACGTGTTGTCGCTGCAGGGCCCGGACGTGCCCGGCTTCGAGGCGCGCTACAACTATCTCTATCCTGTTTTGACGCCTCTGATAAAAAAGATCTGGCGAGGAGCGGGAGCGGTCACGGCGATCAGTGCGGAGCAAGCACTCCTGGCGCATCGGACGATGCCCGACCTGTCGCTGACGACCATTCCCAATGGAGTCGATACCGAATTGTTCGCCCCTGCTCTCGGCGAGGCGCAGCGGGCGTTTACCATTCTCTGTGTCGCCCGCTTGATCGAACGCAAGGGACAGCATCATCTGTTGCGGGCTTTCGCGCAATTGCGTACGGGCTGTGTGCATCCGCTGCGGTTGATATTCGTCGGTACCGGCGACGCCGAGCCGCAGTTGCGGGAATTGGCTCACGGTCTTCAGCTGGCCGATACCGTGATCTTCAAAGGATGTGTCTCGCGTGAGCAGATGCCGTCCATGTACCGCGAGGCGGATGTCTTTGTCTTGCCGTCTCAACAGGAGGGCATGTCCATCGCATTGTTGGAAGCGATGGCATCCGGTCTGCCCGTCATTGTGACCGATACGGGGGGAACCGCTGAACTGGTGACGCAAGGGCAGAACGGCGAGATCGTTCCGTGGGGCGATGTTCCCGCCCTTGCCCGAGCGTTGGATCACGTGCTGAATGCGGAGGGCGTTCGTCGTCAAATGGCAGCGGAGAGTCGACGACGAGCCCTGCAATTCGGATGGCCGGTACTGGCGAC
>JACCYV010000125.1 GCA_013696305.1 Nitrospira sp. | reverse complement strand
GACTCTCGCTAAAGGAGCGACGGCGCTCATCTGGGACAGTCTCGCCTCCGGCCGAATAGCACGGGGAGAACGTTGGGCCTTTGCGTCGCTGAAGAATGAAATTCTCATCACGACCGCGTCCGGAGACGGGTTGCTTGAGCGCTATGAGGTGAGGCCGGAACAGAGCCGCCCCGGCCTTGTGTCAACGTACGACTATGTGGCGTCTCTATACGTCGTGGGCGACGGCATCGATCCGGCGAAGTGGCCGTCACTGGGAGAGGCCATGGCAGGTATCCTGATCGCGATGGGTAAGGAGGTCTTAGGCGGAGTGACAGAGCCGCCGGTTCCAGGACTGGCCGTCAAAGTGGTCGCCCGATCGGCACAGGCCCTGGCCGCAGTCCAGGAATCATTATGGGAGGTCATACGCCGGCAGCTATTCGGCTGGATGAAACCGGCCATTCGTCGTTATTAGGCTTGAGTTATGGCTGTGGCGACGGCTTGCGTGGGATCGTTTTCGACTTAGCCTTCGAGGGGGCGTTCTCCTTTTCGGCGAGTTGACGGCGCACCGATTCCAGTTCTTCCTTCAGCCTTTGCAGCTCGTTAGCCTGCTTGACCACCAAATCTTTCGTGGCTTGCAGTTCTTGTTGGAGAGGACTGCGCCCGGTTGCCGGGATTGCCTGAGGCGGTTCGACTGTAGCAGCAATGTGCTTGTCGGCTGGGGCGGGAGACGCGGCGGACAGTTGGCCGAGGATATCGATGGCGATGGCGACGCGAGGCTGTGCCGGCTCGATGTTCATCCAGGACTGAGGAGTATCCTGCTGCACCAAAGCCTGTGTCGGATTGAAGGTCAACCTGAGTGCCGGTGGCCGGGCATCGCCTTGTGCGGGTGTGGAACGATAGTGAGAGAGGCTCAGGCGAAGCGTCTTTTGGTGCAGGTACAAGGACCCCTGTGTTCTAAGGCCGTCGTCCTGTACTTCAAACCGAACCCGCTGGTCAGGCTGGGCTTGCGCAAAAGCACTGACGATGAGGGGAGCCAGAAACTCCGCTTCCTCATGAGACAGCAGAGAATAGATCTCTTGTCCCGCGGTGCGCCCCGGTCGATCGACTCCCGAAACCGAGAGGCCGGCGAGCACGCGGGAAATCAGCGGTGCCGGCAAGGCTGCCGGATGCGTGGCCTGAAATGAGGTGAAGGGGCTGCTGTATTTAGCGGTGGCACCTCGGCTGGTGAGGCGTTCCAGGGCGACGGTTCCTAACGGTCCCTCCCCGATGGGCGTCAAGGTCGACATACCGCTGCAGGCGCTCATCAACAAACCAGGAAGAACAATCATCCAGGCGGCACGCAAGTGCAAAGACAGAAAATGAGCCGTGAGAATGCGTCGAATCAATGGGCGCATGGCGGAGGAATTGTACCATAGGTAGTCACCCCGAAGCGCATGGCTTTCCTTAGAAAACCGTCAATGAAGCGATTGACAGTCGATTCAGCTGGTGCTATATCATCGCCACGCTTTCTCCGGGGACAATGGAGTCTCCGTCGGGTACTCTGTGAAACATGGCGCAGGACAACGACGTCCTCTGATCCACACCAGTGGGTCTGAGGACGTTTTTTTATCAGCATGCTGAAAACCGCCGCCAGCTTCGTTCTCGCTGACTCGGATCTACAACGTACAAGCACAGTACGCCTCAGATCCTTGTTGCGCTGCGGCCTCGCTGGACGACGGTTTTGAGCATGTTGTTCGATCTGATGGCATTGCCGAAATGCTGAGCCGCGGGGACTGCTGATGTCTTCGTTGCGACTTGCCATGGTCCAGATGAATCCGACGGTCGGCGATCTGTCGGGCAACGTGCGTCGTATCGTGGCATGGATTCGCGAGGCTCGCCGCGCCCAGGCCCATATCGTGGCGTTTCCGGAATTGGCCATCACCGGCTATCCGCCGGAGGATCTCCTGTTTAAAGCCCGCTTCATTGATGCTACCCATCATGCGTTGAAGGCAGTCACGGCGGAGGCCCGGGGACTGGTCGTCGTGGTCGGCTATGTCGGCCAAGGGACGACGACGACCCCTTCGCCGAATGCTTCGCCATTGCCGTCGGAGAGGCGGCCTGATCTGTACAACGCGGCGGGCATACTGGCGGATCGCCGGATTATAGCCAGCTATTACAAACGGCATTTGCCGAACTATGGCGTGTTCGACGAGAGTCGGTATTTTCACCCTGGTTCCCGCCTGCCGTTGCTGGTGCTAAACGGCACCTCGATCGGTGTGAATATTTGCGAGGACATCTGGTTTCCCGAAGGTCCCACGCGGGCGCAGGCTGCGGCAGGCGCCGAGGTGATCGTCAACATCAACGCCTCTCCCTTTCATGTGGGCAAGGGCATGACGCGAGAGCAGGTGCTGGCCACCAGGGCTCGCGACAATCGCGTCATTGTCACCTACACCAATACCGTGGGCGGACAGGATGAACTGGTGTTCGATGGCTGCAGTGTCATCGTCGATCACACCGGCGAGATTATCGCGCGAGGCAAAGCGTTTGAGGAGGACATCATCATTGCGGATCTCGATGCCGCGACAGTCCGGCGGGCGCGTCTGGCGCAGGGTCGAATGAAACCGTTGCCCTCGCGCGTGGCGGCGCTCATCGACCGCATTGAGGTGCGGTTGCCGGCTAGAAAATCGCGGCCGATCGTGGGGCCTTCCCTGGAGGCGCCCCTGGATCGGCTCGACGAAGCCTACCGGGCATTGGTCTTTGGGGTGCAGGATTACGTCCGCAAGAATGGCTTCAGACGTGTCGTCATCGGATTGAGCGGCGGCGTGGATTCGGCCCTGACCGCGGTGATCGCCGTGGACGCGCTCGGGGCAGAGAATGTCCTCGGGATCTTCATGCCTTCTCCCTATACCTCGCGCGACAGCCGGAACGATGTGGTCGACCTGGCACGCCGGCTCCATATTCAGGTGGACACGCTGTCCATCACGGCCACCTTCAACAGTTATCTCCGCGCTCTCGCCCGGCCCTTCAAGGGTCATCGGCCGGATACGACGGAAGAAAATCTCCAAGCCCGCATCAGAGGAAATCTGCTGATGGCCTACTCGAACAAGTTCGGCCATCTGGTGCTGACCACCGGAAATAAGAGCGAGATGAGTGTCGGCTACGCGACGCTGTATGGCGATATGGCGGGAGGTTTTGCGGTGATCAAGGACGTGCCGAAGACGATGGTCTATGAGTTGTCGCACTTGCGAAATCTGGTCGGACCGGCGCCTGTGATTCCGACACGCATCCTTGACCGGGCTCCGACCGCAGAGTTGCGCCCCGATCAAAAGGATGAGGATAGTTTGCCGCCCTACGCGGTGTTGGATCCTATTCTCAAGGCCTATGTGGAGGAAGACCGGGCGCTGGAGGACATGGTGGCGATGGGATTCGACCGGGGGACGGTCGCGCGTGTCATCGCCATGGTGGACCGAAGCGAGTACAAACGGCGGCAGGCCCCGCTGGGGATCAAAATTACGTTTCGGGCGTTTGGAAAAGACCGGCGGATGCCCATCACCAACGGCTATCGATAACATCGTGCATCATGACGACCGACAATGACGTCGGTCAGCGACACTGGCGATGGTGCCAGAAGACGGAGTTCAGCGGTCTTCACCGCGAAAATTTGGGGCGGACAACCCATTTTACTTATTCTCTTGGAGGAGATATGGACATGCTGGTCGGGCGGAAGGTATGGAGCTGGGTCTTGGGAGCGGCATTGCTCGCATGTGGATGGGGAGGTGCTTCCGGTGAGGTGCGCGCCGGGACAACGGACGACCTCATGGATACGACCAAACACCCCGTGTCGGTGACCATGGCGATGCAGGCGGACAGTTTCTTCGGGTTTAACCCGGCTGTCTACGGGACCTATGGATTGACCGACAATATCGCGCTCGCGTTCAATTTTACCTATTGGACGATGATCAGCGGAGTGGGGGTTCACGATAATAACCCGTGGCTGGAAACCGATGTCGGTCTGAACTTCACATTCCTGGAAAAGCGGCTCTCCGTTACGCCGATGATTGGTTTCGTGCATGGGCAACTCTTATCGTCCCGCGGCGGCTTCTTTCCCAACGGCGGCGGAAGTGTGGCTGAACGAACAACGGCATTTGAGGGCGCCGTTCCCAATATCACAGCCAACTACCTCGACAACCGCTTTGAAGGCGAGTTCTACATGGGCTACTACAAGGCGATCCGAAGTGAAGGCGGGAGTGGCGGCGGAGGGGCCATTAGTTGCGCCAATCCCGGCGGCACGAACTGCTTGGGTCCGGCCCAAGCCGGAGGTCGCGGCACATGGGACTTTCTGCATTATTGGGTGAGCGGCGGTGTCCGTGTGAACAGCATCTGGTCGCTCGGGGCGCATTATGAACATTTGCTGACAACCCGAGACAGCAGCGCGCCGGGTGCGGCTCAGGACTATTATCGCTGGATCGGACCCTATGTCGAAATGAAACTACCCGGTGCCATGGCGTTCCGGTTTACAGTCGGTAAAGATCTGACGGACAATCAAGACTTTTACAAATTGAAGTTTACGAAGACGTTTTAACCTTTTGCCGGTGCCTCCTCCTTCGCGCGACGAGGGAGGAGGCCAGACGGTGAACGGCGCAGCCGAAGGAGGACATGGTGAAGGCATCGGCACAACGGAGAACGGTCGTCGTGGGCGTGATGGTGGGGGTACTGCTGGCTTCCGGGATTATGGGCGGCCAGGCCTGGGCCCAGAATGCGCCGCTGAAGGCCGACACTGGGGATACGGCGTGGGTACTGGTGTCTTCCGCGTTCGTGTTGGCGATGCTGATGCCCGGGCTCGCTCTGTTTTACGGCGGACTGGTGCGCACCAAAAACGTGCTTGCCACGATCATGCAAAGCGTCATGATTTTGTGCGTCGTCAGTGTGCTGTGGATTGTATTCGGGTATAGCCTGGCCTTCGGCCCGGATAAAGGTGGCGTGATCGGTGGATTGGAGTGGGTCGGCCTCAGCGGGGTCGGCGCCGAGCCGCATCCGACCTATGGTCCGACCATTCCTCATCAGGCGTTCGCGCTGTTTCAGCTGATGTTTGCCGCGATCGCCCCTGCATTGATCACGGGCGCCTTTGCCGAGCGGAAGCGTTTTACATCGGTCGTGTTGTTTGCAGCGATCTGGTCGCTGGTGGTCTATGTGCCCCTGACGCATTGGATCTGGGGTGGTGGATGGTTAGCCAAATTGGGTGCCTTGGACTTTGCCGGTGGAGCGGTGATCCACATTAGTTCCGGCGCGGCGGCCCTGGTCTGTGCCATGGTGTTGGGTAAGCGGCGAGGGTATGGGACCGATTATATGGCGCCCCACAATCTTCCGATGACGCTACTCGGGACCGGATTTCTGTGGTTCGGCTGGTTTGGCTTCAACGGAGGCAGCGCGCTTGGGGCCAACGGTATTGCGGTCTCAGCCATTCTGGCGACCCACACGGCGGCGGCCATGGGCGCCATGGCGTGGTGTGGCGTTGAGTGGGTCCATCGAGGCAAACCGACGGTGCTCGGGATAGCCAGCGGTGCTGTGGCGGGACTCGCGACAGTCACTCCTGCGGCAGGCTTTATCAGCCCGCTGTTCGCCATCGCGATCGGCGCTGTGGCCGGCATGGGCTGCTACGCGGCGATTGTCTGGAAAGGACGATTCGGCTATGATGACTCGCTTGACGTCGTGGGAATCCATGGCGTCGGGGGGATAATCGGGATTTTGGCCACTGGACTCTGTGCCAGCAAGGTCATCAACCCCGCAGGCGCCGACGGGCTGTTATTTGGAAATCCCGGCCTCTTCGGCGTCCAGGTCCTCGTCGCGGCGGTCACGACAGTCTTCTCAATGGTCGGCACATTCGTCATCCTCAAACTGGTCGATTCCATGACGGGGCTGCGGGTGTCTTCTGAAGAGGAAGCGACCGGACTGGATTTGAGTCAACATAACGAGCGGGCCTATTCGTGAATGGTGCCATCGGCTGAGAGCGGTCGGCGGTCCTAGGAGGCAAAGATGAAACTAATCGAAGCCATCGTCAAACCGTTCAAGCTCGACGAGGTCAAAGACGCCCTGCTCGAAATCGGGATTCAGGGCATGACGGTCACGGAGGTCAAGGGATTCGGCCGGCAGAAGGGCCACAAGGAAACCTATCGTGGCCAGGAATACACGATCGAGTTTGTGCCGAAGGTAAAAATTGAGGTGGCGGTCAACGATAGCCAGGTGCAGCGTGTCCTTGAGACCGTTACCCGGGCTGCGAAGACCGGCAGCATCGGCGACGGAAAAATATTCGTTCGGGATCTCAGCGCGGTCGTCAGAATACGCACGGGCGAGACGGGGGAAAGCGCCCTTTAGATATGTCCCAGCCATTGGATGCGGATGCTCACATGTTGCACGAGGCGATTCCCATGACAGGATCTCAGCTGCTGGCGGAGCAGCGTGAGGCGATTCAGCAGCGACTGCTGGCCGGTGCGTCGGGTGACGACGTGGTCGCGGCCACCACGGATCTGGTCGACGGATTGATCGTCGGGCGGTACCGGACCGCGGCTCGCACCGGCGGCGAGGCACTCACGACGGCTGGATTTCAGCATTGTTGCCTCATCGCCTTGGGTGGCTATGGCCGGCGGGAATTGGCGCCCCATTCTGATATCGATTTGATGTTTCTGTTTCAGGCCGATGCGGCCAAGGTGATTCCTGAGCTGGTGAAACAGGTACTGCATCCCTTGTGGGACAGTGGATTTCAGGTGGGCCATAGCGTACGCACCATTCAAGACTGTGTGGACTTGGGCCTGAGCGATCTGACAATTCGCACGTCGATGATGGAAGCACGGTTTCTCGCGGGCAGCCCTGAGTTCTTTCAGCATTTCCATGCGCGCTACGGCCGGAAAGTCGTGTCGAGGGGATGCGATGCCTATGTGGAGCAGAAGCTGGTGGAGCGGCAACGCGAATACCAGAAGTTCGGCGAGACCGTGTATTTACTGGAGCCGAACGTCAAAAAAAGCCAAGGAGGGTTGCGCGACTTGCATCTCTTGCAGTGGGTAGGGATGGCTCGGTACCAGGCGCCCACGATCCGTGAATTGTCCGATCGGGGGATTCTGTCCCAGGCCGACCACCGGGCTCTCAAAGAGGCTCGGGAGTTTCTCCTGCGCATCCGCTCCTTTCTCCATATCCGGGGCGGTATGGCGCAAGAAATTCTGACCTTCGATGAGCAGGTCTGGCTGGCCAAGCAACTTGGATTCGCCGACCGGCCGCATTTGCTCGCGGTCGAGCAGTTCATGCAGCAATACTACCGTCATACCATGGGGCTGCATGCCGCCTCGATGCGATTCGTTGAGCGCTGTCGCCGTCGCTCATTGTGGCAGCGGCTTAGCCAATGGCTGCCGTCGCCCCGGATCGACCAATATTTTGTCATCGACGGCGAGGCGTTGACGGTTCCGGCTGAGTTGCGTTCCCAGGTGTTAGATCGGCCGGCCTCGCTCATGACACTCTTCGATCTGGCGCGATCGCGCAAACTGAGCATCGATCCGTCTCTGCTCGAAGACATTCATCGCCATGCGGAGACGTTGTCGGCGGAACGGTTTCGTACGCCGGAAACCGGCCGGACGTTTCTGTCGATTTTGGCGGGACCAGGCACGGCGAGAACGTTGGAGGCCATGCATCGAGCGCAGCTTTTGGAGAAGTTGGTGCCGGCCTTCTCGCGCGTGCGCGGTCTCATGCAATTCAATCAGTACCACAAGTACACGGTCGATGAGCATAGCCTTCTGGCGGTGGCGAAGGCCGAGGCCCTCGCCGAGCATCCGGGCGTGCTGGGTGAGGTGTATCGCGAGATCAAACGGAAGGACCTGCTGCATTTAGCCGTCTTGCTCCACGATTTGGGTAAAGGCCACGAAGAAGACCATAGTGAAGTCGGCAAGCGGCTGGCCGAAGATACGGCGGCACTGCTGGGATTTGATGAGCGGGACACGCGAACGCTCGTGATGCTCGTCCACCGGCATTTGCTGATGGCCCATACGGCCTTTCGCCGGGATCCCTACGATGAAAAAGTGTTATTGCCGTTCGCCCGCGAAGTGGGCACGCCGGAAGTGTTGCGCAAATTGCTGGCTTTGACGGTGGCAGATATCGCGGCTGTGGGCCCGGATGTTCTGACCAAATGGAAAGAGTCCCTATTGATCGAGTTGTATCTGCGCGCCATGCAGGAGGTGTCCGGAGAGCGTGAGACGGTCGACGAGCCTCAGCGATTGGCGCGTATCGCCGCAGATGTGGCGTCGCAACCGGTTTCCGATCGGCATCTCCCGACTGACCAGGCCTGGGTCCAATCGGAGCTGGAACAGTTTCCGTTGCGGTATGTCTATGGGACATCTCCCCGGCGCATGGCCGCAGATTTGGACGCGATTCGCGACCTTCAGGTGGGCGGGGTGGTCGTCGGTACCGATTTCCATGCGCAGCTAGGCACATGCGAATATGTCGTGATCGCGCACAATGATCTGATTCCCGGTCTGTTTTCAAAAATTGCCGGGGTCATGGCGTCGGGTGGATTGCAGATTCTGGATGCCCAGATCGTGACGCGAAAAGACGGGATCGTCGTCGATACCTTCCAAGTTGCCGATCTTGATTACCAAGGCGCGCCGCCTGCAGATCGATGTGAGTCGATCCGCCACAGGATTACGGAGGTGCTGACCGGACGCCAGACCATCGAGGCCATGATGCGTCGTGGAGCCAGGCTCAGCATGGGGCGGACGTTCCCGGCGCATCGACAGCCCGCAGAGGTGCGGATCGATAATGAAACGTCCGATCGATTCACTATCCTTGATGTGTTTGCAGACGATCGACAGGGGTTGTTATTCGTCATCACCAATGCGATTTTCCAATTGGGATTATCCGTCCATGCGTCACGAATTTCCACCCGGCTGGATCAAGTCGCGGACGTGTTTTATGTGACGGGTACGGAGGGGAAGAAGGTGGAGGAGGCTGGTCGTCTGGAATCGATCCGGACAGCGATTCTCAATGAGATTGAGACATTTCTTGGTGCTAATGCGGCGTAAGACGCAGGGTGTAGGCAGTCATTTTCATCGGTGGTTGAAAGGAGGAGGGGATGAACGTTCGTGAGGTCTTAGATTTTGCAAAGAAGAACAAGGTTCAGGTCGTGGATATAAAATTTGTGGACCTGATCGGCACCTGGCAGCATTTCACGATTCCTATCAGTGAGCTGACGGAAGGCTTGTTCAAAGACGGCTCGGGGCTGGATGGTTCGTCGATTCGAGGCTGGAAAGCGATCAATAACAGCGATATGCTGCTCGTGCCCGATCCCACCACCGCCTGTCTCGATCCGTTTTGCTCCGTGCCGACCCTGAGCCTTATCGGCAATGTCGTCGATCCGATCACGCGAGAAACCTACGATCGTGACCCTCGATTTATCGCGCAGAAGGCGGAAAAGTATCTCCAGAGCACCAAGATCGGCGATACCTCTTACTGGGGACCGGAAGCCGAATTCTTCATTTTCGACCATGCGCGCTATGACCAAACGAACCATAGCGGGTACTACTTCATCGATTCCGACGAGGGCGTTTGGAACATGGGGCAAGAGGGTGTCAACCTGGGTGGCAAGATCCGTCAGAAAGAGGGCTACTTCCCGGTTCCGCCGACCGATACGCAGCAGGACATCCGCACGGAAATGATTCTCGAAATGGAAAAGGCGGGGATCGCGACCGAGAAACATCACCACGAAGTCGCCACGGCAGGCCAGGCTGAAATCGACATTCGATTCGATAGCCTGGTGCGGACTGCGGACAAGATGATGATGTTCAAATACATTGTGAAGAACGTCGCGCGACGGCACGGCAAGACCGCCACGTTCATGCCGAAACCGATTTTCGGCGACAACGGTTCGGGCATGCATACGCACCAGAGTATCTGGAAAGAGGGCAAGCCTCTCTTCGCCGGGAAGGAATATGCCGGCGTGTCTCAGATGTGTTTGCACTACATCGGCGGCATCCTGAAGCATGCACCGGCGCTGGCTGCCTTCACCAATCCTTCGACGAATTCCTATAAGCGGTTGACGCCGGGCTTCGAAGCGCCGGTGTTGCTGGCCTATTCAAGCCGAAATCGGTCGGCCGGAATTCGTATTCCCATGTATTCGCCGAGCCCGAAGGCGAAGCGTATCGAAGTGCGTTTCCCGGACCCGGCTGCGAATCCCTACCTGGCTTTTGCCGCCATGCTCATGGCCGGTTTGGACGGGATTGAGAATAAAATCAATCCAGGCGAGCCGGCCGAGAAGGATCTCTACGATCTCGAAGCCAAGGAAGCCGCCAAGATTCGAACCATGCCGGGAAGTTTGGACGAGGCGCTGAATCACCTTGAAAAGAATCACCAATTTTTGCTGAAGGGTGGGGTATTCAGCGAGGATCTGATCGAGTCCTGGATCGGGTACAAGCGCAGCAAGGAAGTGGACACGATGCGGTTGCGGCCGCATCCCTATGAGTTTTTCTTGTATTACGATGTGTAGCGATCCGTTTCCATGTCAAGAAGACCTTGACGAACCGGATGGACGGTGCTATACATGCTACCTGCGGGTGAGAAAAGGCAACGGCGCCTGATTCACCCACACGACAAAAAGTAAACGGACAAAGGCGTCCGTCATTCTTGCGAGAGTGGCGGGCGCCTTCTTTTTGAGCCGACGTGGAAGTCGGCAGACCTACTTGGGGTGAGGCACTGTAGCCTTGCCAAACAGGACAAAGACGTCCTCTTCCCACTGCGGGATGAGGACGTCTTTTTTTTACTCTGTACGGGGGCATGGCCCACAAAAAGGAGAGACTCATGCATACAGCGGATCACGAGAGAATGGCGGGTGTGGCGGCAAAAAAGTGGTCGTTCCTTGATCAATCACCCGGTGGATATCTCATCCTATCCGCCATGGCCGGGATTTATCTCGGATTCGGGATCGCGCTGATTTTCAGCCTCGGCGGCCCCTTGGCGGCTGCCGGGTCACCGGTGGTGAAGCTTATCATGGGGGTGTCGTTCGGGATCGCGTTGACCCTGGTGATTTTTGCGGGATCTGAATTGTTCACCGGCAACAACATGGTCGGTGCGATCGGGGGATTAACGAAGAGCCTTTCGTGGTCGCAGGTCATTCAACTGAATTTCTGGTCGTGGCTTGGCAATCTGGCCGGGTCTTTGGCATTGGCTTGGCTGGTAATCCAATCAGGTGTATTTGCCACGGGACCGACGACGGATCTGATCGAGAAGGTGGCCGCGGTAAAAATGTCGCTCCCCGCATGGGAGCTGTTTGTACGCGGGATTCTCTGTAATTGGCTGATCTGCCTGGCAGTCTGGATGGCGGGGCGGACGAATAATGATACCGCGAAGATCCTCCTGATTTTCTGGTGCCTGTTCGCATTCATCGGTACCGGCTTCGAGCATAGCATCGCGAATCAATCGTTCCTGGGCATGGCGCTGTTCCTACCGCATGAGGCTGCTGTCAGCTGGACAGGGTTTTGGTACAACCAGGCCTTCGTCGTGCTGGGCAATATCGTCGGCGGCGGGCTGTTCGTAGGCGGGCTATACTGGATGGTCAGTCCCTATCGCGTGACGGAATCGCCGGCGGCGCCGGCGGCCCAACCGGTCAACGTGGCAATCGCAGGATCGTGACGTACAAGAGGGCCGGTATGTATTGAGGGCAGTTCATTCACAAGGAGAGCATGATGGAAAAAGAGACGATACGTAAGGCGATTAAAGTGCAACGGTTGAAAAAAAAAGTGACGATTGCAGAGGTGGCTAAAACGGTCGGAAAGAATCCGACGTTTGTGGCTGCTGCCCTGAACGGCAATCACCGCCTGTCGCCGGACGAGGCGGCGAAGGTCGGAAAGCTATTGGACTTGGAGAAGGAGCAAATCGGCGCCCTCAGTGCGTTTCCCGTCCGGACGGATTTTCCTAACACGACGGATCCTTTTAAGTATCGGCTGCTCGAAATCATCGGCGTCTATGGAGACTCTCTGCGCGAGATGGCGAACGAAATGTTCGGCGACGGCATTATGAGCGCGATCGACTTTACCCTGGATATGGAAAAGGTCACGGGGAGTCAGGGCGAAGCCCGCTGCAAGATCACCTTGAACGGCAAGTGGCTCGAGTACAAGACGTTCTAGTGAATGGATGGCGTTGTCATGCGGCGTGAATGGCGTTCAGACGGAAGGAGGACATATGAACACGAATGAAGAGACGGCTGTGCTGACGCTTTTGGAGCGACAGGCTCCTCAATCATTCGAGGAATTAATGACTCTCTCCGGGCTGAGCGCGTCACAGGTGTTGCTCGTGGTGGATCGATTGAGTCGAGAGGGGTCGGTGGTGTTGAGGAAATCCGGACCGGACTATTTCGTCGCATTGGAGAGCAGCCTATGAACAAGATTGAAGCGATCAAATTGGAACGGGACGGGTTGTCGGTGCGCGACCTGATCGCACACTATGCCCAAACAGGATGGGAGGCCATTCCAGAGGACGATATCCAACGATTGAAATGGTATGGATTGTTCCTGAGAAATCCGACGCCTGGATTTTTCATGCTGCGCGTGCGCCTCCCCGGCGGACGCACGACGTCGGCGCAGCTCGAGGCGCTGGCTGACATCGCGCTGCAATATGGTAACGGTGTCGTCGATGTGACCACGAGACAACAAGTCCAGCTCCGGCATCTGACGATTGAGAACGTTCCGGCGGCGTTCGCCAAGCTCGCGGACGCGGGACTCACGTCGCTGCAAACCGGTATGGACACGGTCCGCAACGTCATGACCTGCCCGGTGGCGGGCTTGAATCCCAATGAATTGCTGGACGGAACAGACATCGTGCGCGCCATCAACGAAGAGGTGGTGGGCAATCCTGCCTATACGAACCTGCCCCGCAAGTGCAATATTGCCGTAACCGGCTGTCCGGACAACTGTCTCCATACGGAGACGCAAGACATCGCGCTGGTGCCTGCGTTTCACGATTTGGGGCATGACAAGTGCTACGGATATAACGTGCTCGTCGGGGGAAAGCTGGGTTCCGGTGGGTATCGAATTGCAAGTTCGCTGGATATGTTTGTGAATCCCGCAGAGGCCTTCGAGGTCTGCCGGACCATTCTCCATATTTATCGCGACCATGGTCCGCGTGAAAATCGCACGCAAGCGCGTCTCGCGTTTCTCATGGAGTCCTGGGGCGAGGCGCGGTTGCGACACGAGGTCGAGCGTCGTTTGGGGCGAACCTTGCCGGGAGCAGGTACCGACGCGCGGACGGCAAATGAGCGCGACCACATCGGCATCTTTCGTCAAAAGCAACGAGGTCTGAACTATATCGGACTGAAGGTCTTGGTCGGTCGCGTCAAAGCGGTTGATCTTCGGAACATCGCCGCACTGGCGGCGCGGTATGGAACGGGCGAAGTGCGGCTCTCGCCGGCGCAAGCCTTCGTCATCCCGCATGTCACTGACCGACTCGTGGGTGAACTGGCGGAAGAGCCGCTCGTCAAGCAATTCGCCTATAACCCATCGGCTCTGTATAGGGGACTCGTCAGCTGCGTGGGAAGCGACTATTGCAATCTGGCTGTCATCGAAACCAAAAGCCGGGCCGTCGAAACCGCCAAGGCGTTGGAGCGCAAGCTGGGCGAGGGCCTCAAGCCTATCACGCTGCATTGGTCCGGTTGTCCGGCCGGGTGTGGAAATCATCTGGTCGCGGATATCGGACTCTTGGGAAAGAAGGCCAAGGTGGGCGGCACGGTGGTCGATGCGGTTGATATATTTGTCGGCGGCCGTTCTGGGCCTGATCCAAAACTGGCCACCAAGATCATGGAAGATGTGCCCTGCGACAGACTTCCGGCGGTACTGGAGACGCTCATGCCCTACCACACGCGAGACAAAATGCATCGCGTACGGAGAAAGGCAGTGCCCAAATGGACGGGACCGGCAAAGACGACGGCATCCGGAAATGAGGCCGCCGGAATCATGCCTGACCTTACGCCTCAACCCTTCTCAGCCTGACGAGATGGTGAAAATGTCCGCCGGTTTTTTCTAAGGCACTGAGCGCTCACCGGCTTGCACCCGTCCACACACGTGGCGTTCGTTATCCTTCACGTCGTAGACTTCGCTGGATGACGATTTTAATATCGTCGAGACAAGTGTAGGCTTGAGCCGATGCGAGCGTTGCGTTATTCTCTTGAGCTCACCAAGGAGGCAGCATGGCCAAGAGAGTGAAATCAAGTGAAGAACCCACCGAGGTCCTGAATCGGCATATCGAACATATTTGTGAAACGCTGCTGGCATTTCAGCCGTTCTTATCTCGACGAAAGGTGACCGCCTCATTGGAAGGATTCGACGAAGATGCTGAAGAGGTTCTGAGCGAAACGTTCGGCGGGGCCTCCGAAGAGCTCGAAGCCTATCAATATGCACGACTCGGGGAAAGCGCAATTTTACCGGAAGAGGCGCAAGAAGCGGGGACGCACAATATGGATCGCGAGAGTCTCCATCAGCGCAAACAGATCTTGGAAAGTTGTCTGGCCCAGCTCAAGTTGAAAAAGACCGCCAGGGCAGGCCGCGATTGGCGAAAGACCGTCGGCGATCGACTCGATGGACGCACGGTGGCGGAATTCATGTCCTCGGAGGTTCGGAGTGTGCACCGCGGCGCGTCCATTAAGGAAGCCGGGAGGTTGCTGCAGAAGTGGCGAGTCGGTTCCCTCCTGGTGGATGACGGGTCACGCTACATCGGCATTATCACCGATACCGATCTCAGCAGAAAAGCTGTCGCCAAGGGGCTGGACCCGAATACCACCATAATTACCTCCTGTATGAGCAAAGTGGTGGTGACCATCGAAGACAGTGAGCCGCTAATGGCGGCGCTCACGTTGATGAAGACAGAAAGCATTCGGCACCTGCCGGTCACCGAAGACGGGACGATCATCGGGGTGCTGTCGGTGGGGGATTTGCTAAGGGCGTACGAGAAGGTGCTTGAGCTGTAGCAGGATGTTGAAATGTCCGGCTGCTTTGTTCCCGCGTCGCTGCAAGGCTCAACGTACCGCCCATGGGACAAGAGACTGTCTCGGCAGGCTCAGGGTGGGCGGGTAAGAACGTGCCGCCTCGCCACCTCGCTCGTGGTGGCGCTGGACAGCATTAACTCGAGTTGCTTTCATTCATCAGGGACAGATTGAAAACCACTTACATTTTCTGGACGAGTGCCCCAGGCTAGTATCCGCGGGTGCTGGAATGTTGAACAGCCTGCCTGCGACGAGCGCTCCTGCCATGGGCTGATCCGACCTGCCGCAAAGCTTATATCTCCTGCGTCGAGTAGGTTGCGCCGATTTCAGTCGTGTGGCTGAGTCCGTGCGTTATTTCTTCCGAAACCTGGCAGTGAGTTCTTCATAAATATGTCGACGGTGGCCGACCGCTATGAGCCGAATGACACGGGCCTTGCGGTCGATCGCATAGACGTTCCGAAAACGGCGAACGCGAAACTTCCATAGCCCGTCGAGTTCGCGGAGAAGCGGCACGCTACAT
>JACCYV010000111.1 GCA_013696305.1 Nitrospira sp. | reverse complement strand
GGGATGAGCTTTCTTCAGTCATTTTCTGGGGGCCTCCCGGTTGTGGAAAAACCACTTTGGCAGGCCTGGTCGCGCGACACACGCAATCTCAGTTTGTTCCATTTTCAGCGGTGACCGGCGGCATCCCCGAGTTGCGTGAGATTATCAAAGCGGCGGAGCAACGGCGGGCCATGGGGCGAGCGACCACGCTCTTTGTCGATGAGATTCACCGGTTCAACAAGGCGCAGCAGGACGCGTTTCTTCCTCACGTCGAACGTGGAACGGTGGTGCTTATCGGGGCGACGACGGAAAACCCGTCGTTTGAATTGATCGCCCCCCTGCTGTCTCGATCCCTGGTGGTGGTGCTCAAGCCGCTGACAGAAGACGCGCTCGGCTCGATTCTCGATCGTGCGGTCGCCGACAGAGACCGAGGCCTGGGCTCACTCCGAATCGCATTGCATCCGGTCGCGCGCGAACGGTTAATCGCCTTCGGCAACGGCGATGCCAGAAGTCTCTTGACGGTGCTGGAGTTCGTCGCCGGGCAGGCGCCCGTCAGCCCCGATGGGTCACGGACAATTGACGAACAGGTGCTGGAGGCGGCGTTGCTCAAGAAGGCCCTTCGCTATGATAAGTCGGGAGAGGAGCATTACAACCTGGTGTCGGCCTATATCAAGAGCCTACGCGATTCCGATCCCGACGGCGCGCTCTATTGGCTGGCGCGTATGTTGGAGGGCGGCGAGAACCCACGGTTCATCGCACGGAGGATGGTAATTTTTGCGTCAGAGGATGTCGGCAATGCCGATCAGCTGGCTCTGGTGGTAGCCAACGCCGTCGCACAGGCGGTGGAGTTTGTGGGACTCCCTGAGGCTCAAATCAATCTGGCCCATGGCACGACCTTTTTGGCCTCTCGTCCCAAGGACAATGCGTCCTATGTGGGGTTGCAGGAAGCGGTTCAGGATGCCCGCCGGCATGGAAATCTTGGGGTACCGTTGCACCTGCGCAATGCGGTCACCTCGCTGATGAAAGAGATCGGCTACGGCAAAGGGTATCGCTACGTGCACGACGACCCGGCGGCCAAAACCGACCAAGGGCATCTTCCCGATCCGCTGCAAGGGAAGCGATACTATCGCCCCCGAAGCTCTTAAATTGATGAAGAAAGGGGCTGGACAAACCTGGTTATACGGTTATACTTAGGGCCGGGGGAGCTATGGCGCGTCAATCCGATTCAGCCGAGAGTGTGAACGAACGCCGGAAGTATGTCCGCGCGACGCTGGTGGGGTCGGCATTGGTTTCGCCCCAGAGCGGCGCGAAGGGATTCACAGCCGTTCTGAACAATGTCAACAAGATCGGCGCCGGCCTTCATTCGAAGGAAACTTTGCCGATCGGCGATAAGATTACCGTGTCACTGGCGTTTCTGGACCCCGATCGAGTCGAGCAACAGGAGAAATTGAGCGCCACGGTTGCGTGGGTGAAACCCTGGGAGAAGGGGATGTTGATCGGGGTGGTCTGGGATGACTTGGTGACGAAGGAAAAGAACCGCTGGTTGTATTATTATCTCGAAGAGACACTCAAGTCGACGGACTAACCGGCCGCCGTCAATTTTTCCCGCACCCCTTGCAGCTCTTCCGACAAGGATTCCCAGCGCGCTGTGAGTCGCTCCAGCTCTTTCTTCCAGTTTTCCTGCTCGCGTTGTAAATCACCCCATCGGCCGAACTCTTGATAGAGAGCCGGGTCGGTCAGTTCCTGCTCGCGCGCCTTTACTTTGGTTTCCATCGTCGCAATCTCGGTTTCTGCGCGCGATACTTGCTTCTCCAGGCGTGCCTGAGTTTTGGTCAAGTCTCGCCGCTCCCCCCCTTCAGCCTTCGGTTGACTCTGTGACACCATGGCCTTCGTAGGGGCGGCTGGCTTGCCGGATTGCGCGGCGCTGAGTTCCGCGCTCGTTTCCTTGATCGATTCAAACTCCTGCGCCTTTTTCCACAGGAAGTACTCATAGTCGCCGAAATAGTTCTTCGCCCCTCCATCATCGACTTCGACGACCAGCGTGGCGACGCGGGTGAGGAAGGTCGGGTCGTGCGAAATGAACACGATCGTGCCGGGGAAATCAGTGAGGGCGTCGGTCAGCATGTCCACCGAAGCAGGATCCAGGTGATTGGTTGGCTCATCGAGCAGGAGGGTGTTGGCTGGTTCTACGAGCATGCGCGCCAAGGCCACGCGATTACGCTCGCCGCCGCTCAAGGCCTTGATCGGTTTCTTTTGATCGTCGCCGGAGAATAAAAATGCTCCGGCAATGCCGCGCAGGAAATTCATTTCAGCCTGCGCCGAGACCTCGGCCAACGATTCCAGGATGGTGTCATCAGGATTCAGTGATTCCGCTTGATGTTGCGCAAAGTAATGAATGGTGGCCCCGTGACCCACGTGGCGGGACCCTTTTTCAAACGGCAATACGCCGGCGAGGATTTTGAGCAAGGTGCTTTTGCCGGCCCCGTTCTCACCGACCAGCGCCACCCGGTGGCCGCGTTCCGCCGTGAAATCCAGGGCACGATATATGACTTTTTCGCCATAGCTCTTCGCGACTCCCTTGAGTTCCAGGACGTGACGGCCGCTTGCCGCCGGAAGGGGAAATTTGAAGCGTACGCGTTTGGTATCGCGCTGCCGCTCGATCAGTTTTACTTTATCCAGCTGCTTGATGCGCGACTGGACCTGCTTGGCTTTGTTCGCTTGGTAACGGAATCGATCGATGAAATTCTGGACGCGGGTCACTTCTTTGGTCTGCCGGTTGGCGGCGGACTCGATTTGGGCATCCCGGGCCGCGCGCAATTCCTGAAACTTCGTATAGTTGCCACGGAACTCTTGAATGGTTCGATCACGGAGTTCCCAGATATGCGTGGCGATGCCGTCCAAAAATTTGGTGTCGTGACTGATGACCAGGAGCGTGAGGTTGGAGTCGAGAAGAAATCGCTCGAACCAGCGTTGTGTCGGCTTGTCCAAATGGTTCGTCGGCTCGTCCAACATGAGGACGTCGGGATTCGACAGCAGCAAGTGCGCCAACGCGACTCGCATGCGGTATCCACCGGAGAGATTTTCGATCGGCCGGACGAAATCGGCTTCTGAGAAGCCTAAGCCTGAGAGAATGCGCTCGGCCTCATATTCCGGGTAGAGATCCCGGTGCGTGGCATCCAGTACTGTTTTTCCAACGATGGTTTCCAACTCCTGCGGGAGATAGCCGATCCGCAGTCGCGGGCGCTTACGGATGGAGCCTTCATCAGGGGATTCCTCGCCCAGGATCATTCGGAAGAGGGTCGTTTTGCCGACTCCGTTCGGTCCGACCAGGCCGACGCGAGCGCCGGGGCGCAAATGCGCCGTCGCGCCATCGAGCAGGACCTTCGTCGCAAACTGCTTATGGATGGACTCAAGCTGAAGCATGGATCACTAATGCCGGGTGTAAGGGTGAAGCGTTCGGCGCACTATCCGCAATGGCCTATCAGCGCCCGCATTCGCACAGGCAACTGACCACGGCTATGAGGTAGTTGGCATCCCCGCACATACATGGGAGTATTCATCGAACAAGCGTTGGTTGGTGGAGCTGGCCGGGATTGAACCGGCGACCTCGTGAATGCCATTCACGCGCGCTCCCAACTGCGCCACAGCCCCACGCAAGCTTGCATTTACATGTGCACAGGCACGAAAACCAGGGACACTGCTGCAGACATAACTCTGCAATCTAGCATGGCCGCTTTTTGTCAGTCAAGAAAAGGTGGGAGAAGGCGGAATCCCATGCGTCCTTCGTGCTCGCAGAGCGCGCACGATCAGAATGTGCTCCCTCGATGCGCGCAGTGAAGGCCACATGAGATCCCGCCTTGGGAAGAGAGTAGTGGGTATCAAGGCAAGCGCTGTGAGATGAAGAAACCATGTTGTAGGGTATTGTTATGGAACGTCCTCGTTAGGCACGAGCCACGGACGGTGGAAGTATGCGTGGACGCTTCGCCGTTATCAGGAAGAAAGGATTGGGAAAACCCTGCTTGACAAACCGCAAAGTGGATCCTACCATGATGCCCGTCCGGCTCTGACAGTACGAGGTCAGGGCTTTTTTTTCGAGCTC
>JACCYV010000108.1 GCA_013696305.1 Nitrospira sp. | reverse complement strand
GTGAAGTGGTCGCCGCATCTGTTGACGCGTGACTTCACGCTGGTCTGGTGGGGCCAGATGGTCTCGCAAGTCGGCGATGGTGTGTCCAAGCTCGCCTTGCTCTGGTTCGTCTATTCCATCACCGGCTCTCCCCTCAAGACGACCATGATCGGGCTGCTACAAACCTTGCCGCCCATTTTGTTCGGTCCCTTCATCGGCGTGATCGTCGACCGCGTACCCAAAAAACTCCTGCTGATCAGCAGCGACCTGATCCGCTCGGTGGTCCTGGGCGTGATTCCTTGTTTAATAGCCGTGGATTCGTTCAGCATTGAGCGGCTCTATCTGATGGTGTTTGTTCATGCCGTCGCCTCGGCGGTCTTCGGTCCCGCATTGACCGCGGCGATCCCGTCGCTGGTGTCCCGCCATGAATTTACCGCGGCCAATGCATTGCTTCAGACGACGACCAGCATCGGCATTATCGTCGGGCCCGCGTTGAGCGGGGTCGGCATTGCCACCATGAGTTCTCAGGAAGTGCTCTGTGTGAATGCGGTCAGCTATGTGGTGTCGGCGGCCTGTTTTCTTTTCATTCGATTTCCTCAAGGTGAATCGATCCCGGTCGGCGAGGCCTCCCTGGCGGGGACGTTTCGCGATGTTATCGAAGGGTTTCACTATGTGCTCCGGCGGCAACGGATCATTCTGATGTTAATCGGGGCCGCGTCGATGTATACCTTTGCGACGAGCGCATTCAGCACGCTGTTTCCGGTGTTCGCGAAAAAACTGCTGGATCTCGGCCCCATCGAGGTGGGGTATCTCTGGTCTGCATTCGGTGTGGGACTGTTGTTGGTGTCGCTGGGCTTAGTGTCGCTGTCGGCCTGGACGCTGCCGCAACGGATTCAGCTGATGGCGGCCTCGAGTTTCATCAGCGGCCTGGCATTGCTCGGCTTAATCGTGACGTCGAACCGGCTGACGGCGGCGGCTCTCATGGTGATCATCGGCATGGGCGCGGGAACTCTCACCCCTGTGGCCTGGGGGGTGTTGCAAGAGATTTCGCCCACGTCCCTTTTGGGGCGGGTCCTGGCGATCTACAATCTCGGGGCGATGACCTCGGCCATTGCGGGCATGACGATTTTTGGTTGGGTGACCCAGGAATTCGGTGAACGGCCCAGCGTGTTCGGTATCGGGGTGGGTCTGTTCCTGTCAGCGCTTGTCTCAGCGCGAGTGGTGCGATGGATACGGACCAATTGGACTGAGGCCAATCTTCACACGTTGGAAAAAGAGGAGCAGCCCGTCGTGATGGTCACGCAGCCCACGAGTCATTGACGCTGCGCATGATAAGGTGCCTGATCCGGTCTGTTCCAAAGTGTGGAGAAAATTCGAAGAGGTATCAGGCCGACATGATGTGAAGTGAGAGGTCGCATCTGAGACTCTGAATCGTTTCGGGGATGAGCCTGAGATTGCGGGAGGAACACGTGGAAGAAATCATCAACGTCAATGATCGATTCTATATCCTGGCCAGTTCGTCGATGGCGGATGACCGAACACGCGTGCTCAAGCACGGCGAGACGTTCGGCGTCTTTGATCGGTACGGCGACATTCAACCGGTGGGCCGTGGAACCCAGGGCCTGTTTCATCAAGGCACACGCTTTTTGTCGCGTCAGGAAGTGTTTCTGAACAACGATCGGCCGATGCTTCTCAGTTCGATGGTCAAAGAGGACAATGCCTTGCTTGCCGTCGACCTTACGAATACGGATTCATATCGGGACGGTCGTATTGCCATTCCACGCGGAAGTGTTCACGTCTTTCGGTCGCGTTTCCTGTGGAACGGGGTGAGCTACGAGCGTTTTCGTCTTTCAAACTACAGCCTGACGGCGGTGAAGATGACCTTGTCGATTAGGTTTGAGGCTGACTTCGCGGATATTTTTGAAGTTCGCGGGAAGAAACGTGCGCGGAAGGGCACGCTACTTCCGAATGTCTTGCAGAAAGATCTGTTGGTGCTGAGCTATGAAGGTCTCGACGAGGTGATCCGAGAGACCAGGATTCAATTCGCTCCGGTTCCGAGGGAGGTGACGGCCTCCCAAGCGACCTTTGACATCGAACTCGAGCCGAAGGGGGAAGCTGCAGTGGCGGTGATCGTGGCCTGTGATCTGTCTCAGGACTCGAGGACGTTCTTACCCTATGATGCGGCCATGGCTGAAGCCGGGCTGGCCTTTGGAATGGAACCCACGCAGGACTGTGCCATTCACACGTCCAACGCCCAATTCAACGCATGGTGGAATCGTTCATTGCTGGATGTGTGCATGATGGTCACAGAAACGAAAGACGGCCCCTATCCTTACGCCGGGGTGCCCTGGTTCAGCACGCCGTTCGGGCGGGACGGCATTATCACGGCCTTGGAGTGTTTGTGGATCAGACCCGAATTGGCGCGCGGGGTCTTGGCGTATCTGGCGTCCATGCAGGCCACAGACGTGAATGCGGCACAGGACGCCGAGCCCGGGAAGATTCTCCATGAAACGCGCAAGGGCGAGATGGCGGCCCTAGGAGAGATCCCATTCGGGGTCTATTACGGCAGCGTCGATTCCACCCCGTTATTCGTCATGTTGGTCGGCGCCTATTACGAGCGGACGGCAGACCTGGCGTTCGTGCAATCTCTGTGGGCCAATGTCGAGGCGGCGCTCACCTGGATGGATACGTTCGGCGATCCCGATCGCGACGGATTCATCGAGTATGTGCGGAAGTCGCCCACCGGGTTGGATAATCAAGGATGGAAAGACTCTCAGGATTCGATTTCGCATGAAGATGGCTCGATGGCGGAAGGGCCGATCGCCCTGTGCGAAGTGCAAGGCTATGTCTACGATGCGAAACTGCAGGCCTCCAAGCTGGCAGATGCTCTGGGGTATACGGATCGAGCCAGGCAGCTTCGCGGACAAGCTCGGTCGCTCAGGGAACATTTCGAAGAGGCCTTTTGGTGCGACGACCTCTCCACCTATGCCCTTGCCTTGGACGGGCAGAAGCGACCCTGCCGGGTCAAGACATCCAACGCGGGCCATTGCCTGTACACGGGTATTGCGAGCGACGAGCACGCTAAGCGATTGGCGACAACTCTCATGTCCGATCAGATGTTCAGCGGGTGGGGGATTCGGACCCTCGCCGATTCCGAACGACGCTACAACCCTATGTCCTATCACAACGGATCGGTGTGGCCGCATGACAATGCCATGATTGCCGTGGGTTTAGCACGGTACGGCCTCAAGGCTGAAGTTGAAAAAGTCATGACGGGCCTGTTCGAAGTCAGCCTTGTCCTCGATTTTCATCGGTTACCGGAACTGTTTTGTGGATTCGTGCGCCGGCCCGGTCAAGGGTTGACGCGGTATCCCGTGGCTTGTAATCCACAAGCCTGGGCCGCCGGGTCGACATTCATGGCGCTCCAAGCCTGTCTCGGTTTATCGATCGTCGCGTCGGAACGCAAAGTGATATTCCATCACCCCATCCTGCCGAAGTTCGTCGGCGAGATGCAGATCAAAAGTTTGAAAGTTGGAGAGGCCTCGATAGACCTCCTCCTGCGGCGCCACGATCTCGATGTGGGGATTACGGTCATTCGCCGCGCAGGGCAAGTCGAAGTGGTCTCGGTGAAGTAGCGGCTCTTCCTGAATCCTCCAGAATCGCGCGATCTCTACCCGATAGGCCTCTCGAGAGGGCCGTCGGCGCAGATCTCAATATCTTTACTCTCCAGCATGGTGCGCCGGACCTTTCGGGGCGGCATCCATCGACCGTTCCTTCGGCTCTCGCTCCGCTGATGGTGTTCTTCTATCTGCTACACTTGCCAAAGATGCGTGATGACCCGGGGCT
>JACCYV010000099.1 GCA_013696305.1 Nitrospira sp. | reverse complement strand
GCGACGGGTATCGAAAAGCAGCTTGATAAAGCCCGGCATGAGCGGGAGCAATTCACGGCACGCACGCCGGAGAAGGTCTAGGCGACGATGTCGTTCCTGACCATGACACCAGGCCGTCCCTTGAAGGGCACTATTCACGTCCCGGGCGACAAATCCGTCACTCATCGGACGATTATGCTCACTGCCCTCGCGGAAGGGCCCAGTACCGTGACCGGCTATTGTCGCGGCGAAGATTGTCTGAATACGATGCGCGCGTTTCAGTCGCTGGGGGTTCGGATCGAAGAGACGGCGGACCGGTTGCAGGTGCACGGAAAGGGCATGTGGGGGCTTACGGAACCCTTCAGTCCCATCGATTGTGGCAACTCCGGCACAGGCATTCGTTTGATGACCGGTTTGCTGGCGGGACAGGATTTTTTTACGGTCCTCACCGGGGACGAGTCGATCAGGCGACGCCCGATGGGCCGTGTGGTGAAGCCATTGCGGACGATGGGGGCGACGATTGCCGGGAGAAAGGGCGGGGAACTGGCGCCCGTGGCGATTACCGGCACGCGGTTGAAAGGGATGTCGTATGCATCTCCGGTGGCGAGTGCTCAAATCAAATCATCGCTCTTGTTTGCCGCACTGTATGCCGATGGCACGACGACCATCGCAGAACCGCGCCTTTCGCGTGACCACACCGAGCGCATGTTTGTCCACTTCGGGATTCCATTGCGCCGCGACGGTTGTACGGTTCAGATCGAAGGACGTCCTTCGGCACGATGGAACGGCAAGGCGGTGGTGGTGCCCGGGGATCTGTCTGCGGCGGCGTTTTTTATTGTCGGAGCATCGATTGTGCGGGATTCCGATGTGACGCTTCGCGCCGTCGGTATCAATCCGACCCGGACCGGCCTGTTGGACATTCTGCGTCACATGGGCGCTCACATCGACGTGCTCGATCCGCGTGAGGAAGCCGGTGAACCGGTCGCGGATCTGCGGGTGTGTTCAAGGCCGCTTCGGGGGATGCGAATCGGCCCGGAACAGATTCCGCAGACCATCGACGAATTTCCGATACTCTGTGTGGCAGCCGCCGTGGCGGAGGGTGAAACGGTCATCACCGGCGCCGAAGAATTGCGGGTGAAGGAGAGCGACCGGCTCGCGGCGATGGCGAGCGAACTCCGGGCCATGGGGGCGAGCATTGAAGAACGCCCTGATGGGATGGTGATCCAAGGGCTGGGGCGCAAGGGAGCGAACGGGACACTCACCGGCGCCGCGTGTACGAGCCATGGCGACCATCGTGTGGCAATGTCCGTTGCGATTGGTGCCTTGACGGCAGCCGAACCGACGCTCATTCAGGATACGGCTTGTATCGAGACCTCGTTCCCCGGCTTCGATCGTACGCTATCGGGACTGTTGACTGACTCTGAAAAACGTCTATAGTGCGAGGATTCAGTGGGGGAGAGGGCTCTGTCCAAGCAAGGGAAGAACGGGCTGATCATCGCGATTGATGGTCCTGCCGGCGTGGGGAAAAGCACGGTCGCAAGACTCCTGGCTCTGCGGCTCGGATACTTGTACCTGGACACAGGCGCATTATATCGTGCCGTCGCCTGGAAGGTGCTTGATGCGGGCCTGCGTCCTGAGGAGGGAGCCGCCATAACGGCGCTGTTGCCTCACACGACGCTCCGTATGGAATGTGGCCCCGAGCATGTTCATGTCTTCGTGGACGGCCGGGATATCACAGGGGAATTACGAACGCCGGATGTCACGGCCCTCGCCTCCATTGTGTCAGCGATTTCCACCGTCCGAGAATGGCTGTTGCCGGTGCAGCGGCAGATCGGCGCCGCCGGGTCAGTCGTGGCCGAGGGCCGCGATATCGGGACCAAGGTATTCCCGGCGGCCGACGTGAAGTTTTTTCTCGAAGCCGATGCGGAGATCCGGGCCACCAGACGGTATCGTGAGCTAGTGGCGGCAGGCCATGCGGTTCAGTTCGACCAAACGAAGCGCGATCTTACCGGACGTGATGATCGCGACCGGTCGCGCCCGGTGGCCCCATTAATTCCCGCACCGGATGCCGAGCGTCTCGATACGTCGAGTATGCCGGCAGAGGCGGTTGTCGAGCATATGATGGCCGTGATCACGGCAAAATTGTGATCTCCGCACTGTATGGGTGTTTGTGGTTACTCTCTCGCGCTATTGGCTGGTTGTGTTTCCGGTATCGAGCCGTGGGCAGTGTTCCGCAGCAAGGCGGGTTTCTCATCGCGTCGAACCATGCCAGCTATTTGGATATCCCGTTGCTCGGCTGCGGAATCCCGCGACGGGTGTGGTACCTGGGCCGGCATGACTTGTTTACGGCTCCTTGGCTCAATGGCCTGTTGCAGGCTCTGGGGTGGATCCCGTTGCGGATTGGACGCCTCGATCGTGATGCATTCGGCAAGGCCGTGTCGCATATTCAGGCAGGGAAGCTTGTGGTAATCTTTCCCGAAGGAGGACGGACCATGACCGGCGCGTTGAAGCCGGGCAAGCCCGGAATCGGGGTCATCGTGGCGCAGACCGGCTGTCAGGTCGTGCCGGCTTACATTGAGGGCACCTTCGAGGTATTGCCGCCCGGGGCGAGCTGGCCCAGCTTTCATCGAGTCACGGTGGCGTATGGAGCGCCGATTGATTTTTCATCCGACACCGCCCGGTTGGAAGGAAAAGCGTTTTATCGACATGTCAGTCGAACGGTGATGGCGAAGATCGCGGAGCTCGGACAGGTTCCGACCCCCGGGGACTGGTCGGCGAATGCCGGACAGCGCCACGATCTCGCGGCCACTCCAACGGCTAAATCTTGCAACGCTGAGTAAGATTTGGTTGCTCTCACATTCAGCACCCGGCGAGAGCCGGAGGACGAGGATCTTCTCATGAGCACTGTCACACCAGAAAGCGAGCCAAAACTCGATCGTGACGCCTTGGCGGCGATGTATGAGGAAACCTTCCGCAACTTTGAGGAAGGGACCATCACCGAAGGCATGGTCGTGGCCATCGGTAAGGACAAAGTGGTGGTCGATATCGGCTACAAGTCCGAGGGCATGATTCCGGGCGATCAATTCTCACATGAGGAATTGGCGCAATTGAAAGTGGGCGATCGCCTGCAGGTCTATCTCGAAGAATGTGAAGACGCCGACGGGAATCTGGTGCTCTCCAAGGAAAAAGCCGACAAGATGAAAATCTGGGAGGAACTGGAGAAGCTGCACAAGGAAGAAAAAAGCATCGAGGGCAAGATTATCTCCCGCATCAAGGGCGGCATGATGGTTGACATCGGCGTCAAGGCGTTTCTACCGGGCTCGCAGATCGATCTGCATCCGGTCCGCGACCTGGATGGGCTGGTGGGCAAGACCTTCCCTCTCAAGATCATCAAGATCAACCATCGTCGCGGCAACGTCGTCGTCTCGCGCCGGGTGCTGCTGGAAGAAAATCGCGACCGCCGGCGCCAAACCACACTGGCGACTTTGAAGGAAGGCCAGATAATTCAGGGTATGGTCAAAAACATCACCGATTACGGAGCCTTCATCGATCTTGGCGGCATCGACGGGTTGCTGCATATCACCGACATGTCGTGGGGCCGCGTGGGGCATCCCTCCGAATTGTTCCAGGTCAGCGACAAGGTGGAAGTGACGGTGCTGAAGTACGATCGCGAAACCGGACGTATTTCTCTGGGCCTCAAGCAGAAGTCGGCGGATCCTTGGACCGGAGTGGCCGCGAAGTACCCCGTGGGCACCCGCGTGCGCGGGCGCGTCGTGAGTTTGACGGATTACGGTGCATTCGTCGAGTTGGAGCCTGGCGTGGAGGGGTTAGTACACGTATCTGAGATGTCCTGGACTCACGAGGTCCGGCATCCCTCGCGCGTGGTGTCCGTTGGCGATCAGGTCGAAGCGGCGGTGTTGAACATCGATCCGGGAAGCCGGAAAATTTCGTTAGGGATGAAGCAAACTGCGCCTAATCCCTGGGACATGATCGAAGCCAAGTACCCGGCTGGAACGCGGATTGAGGGAAAGGTGAAGAGCCTGACCGATTTCGGTGCCTTTGTCGGTTTAGAAGAAGGCATCGACGGATTGATCCATATTTCCGATATGTCCTGGACGAAGCACATCAAGCATCCGTCAGAGCTTTTCAAGAAGGGTCAGAAGGTCGATGCAGTGGTCATACGGATCGACAAGGAGAAGGAGCGGCTCTCGTTGGGCTACAAACAATTGTCACGCGACCCCTGGGAAGAGCAAATTCCAAACCGGTATCGGGTCGGGGATAGCATTTCCGGTAAGGTCAGCAAAATCGCCGATTTCGGGCTCTTCATCGAATTGGACGGCGAGGTTGAAGGTTTGATCCATATCAGCGAAGTCGGACTCGATGCGAATGTTCGCATGGAGGAGAAGTTCAAGCCGCAGGACGACGTGACGGCGAAGATCATCAAGGTCGATCGTGAAGAGCGGAAGATCGCCCTCAGCTTGCGCGATCAACAACTAGATAGTGATCGACGACAAGTGGATGAGTTCCACGCTTCCCAGGGTGGGTTGGATCAGAGCCTGGGACGAGCCGCCAAGCAAAGCCGGAAGCGTAACCAAGACGACTCCGAAGCGTAGGTCGCGGGAGATTCAATGGGGCCACCAGCAGATGCCGTCGGCAAGCCGAAGCGAAGCTTACTGCGCCGGATAGTCTGGACAATCGTGATTGCGGGGGGAGCGCTGCTGCTGTTGAACGCGTTCCTCCCCGATCTCGACCTCTCGGGACAGGAACGAGTCGCGCTCATTCGTGTCGAGGGAGTGATTCTCGATGCTCAGACGACGATCGGTGAGTTGAAGCACTACAGCGAAAATCCGCTGGTCAAGGCAATCGTCTTGCGTATCGACAGCCCGGGCGGCGGTGTCGTCCCGTCTCAGGAGATTCACGACGCGGTCAAGCGAGTGAAGAACAAAAGCAATAAGGCAGTCATCGCATCCATGGGGACGGTGGCGGCGTCCGGCGGATACTATATCGCCGCCGCCACGGATCGTATCATCGCCAATCCTGGCACACTGACCGGAAGTATCGGCGTCATCATGGAAATGGCGAACTTCGAAGGATTGCTGAAAAAAATCGGTGTCGAAGGCGTGGTGATCAAAAGCGGTCGATTCAAAGACGTCGGCTCACCGTTGCGAAAGATGAGCGATGAGGAACGCAAGCTGTTGCAGTCGGTCATGGACGATGTGCATCATCAATTTATTCAAGCCGTGGCCGACGGGCGGTCGTTGGAGCTGTCCGATGTGGAACTGCTTGCGGACGGGCGTGTTTTTACCGGGCGTCAGGCCAAGGAGGCGCGGTTGGTCGATGAATTGGGCGACCTTGATGATGCCATCCATATTGCAGCAGATATCGCCGGCATGGAAGGGGAGCCGAAGGTGGTGGAGCCGCGCAAGCGGTTTTCATTTCGGGATATGATCGAGTCACGTTGGTCGTCGGTCTTTCCGAAGCTGGAGTTGGAGACCGGCGTCAAACTGAAATACTTGATGGCGTTCTAAGCAGCCGGATCGCCATGAAGATTCAGATGCAGTACACGGCCGTGTGTAACCCCCACCCACCAGGAGAGGGACGATGACTAAAGCGCAGATTATCGAGCGGATATCGGAGCAGGTCACGACGTTGACGAAGCGACAAGCCGAGATCGTCGTGAACACCATCTTCGACTGTATTCGTGATTCCCTTCGAAACGGCAATAAGACGGAGATCAGAGGCTTCGGCAGCTTTCGTCTCCGCGCCAGACGGATGAAGGAAGGTCGCAACCCTAAAACCGGAGCGACTGTGGC
>JACCYV010000096.1 GCA_013696305.1 Nitrospira sp. | reverse complement strand
GACTATGTCGCCGCCGAATCGCACTTGACCTGTGGTGTTTGTTTTCAATGTCGGACCGGGCAAGCGCACGTGTGCAAAAACTACCGCGTTCTTGGAGTCGATCTGGATGGGTCGTTTGCCGACTATGTGGTGCTTCCGGAAACCGTGCTGTGGAAAACATCGCTCGACATCTCACCCGAACTGGCCTCTCTTCAAGAACCACTGGGCAATGCCGTCGATGCGGCGCTGGTGGAAGACCTGACGGGCCACACGGTGTTGATCACCGGGTGCGGCCCGACCGGCCTCTTCGCCGCAGCCGTCGCCCGCACCGCAGGAGCCGCCACGATTATTGCCACCGATGTGAGCGATTATCGTCTCAGTCTGGCCAAACAAGTGGGAGTGGATCACGTGCTGAACGCACAGACAGACGGCCGGGACGCCATCGCCGCCGCCATCCTGGAGATTACGAAAGGAGAAGGGGTCGACGCGTCGTTGGAAATGTCCGGCCATCCCACCGCGCTGCATCATGCCTTTCGCGCCGTCAAGAATGGCGGGCGCGTCACCCTGTTCGGCATTCCCACCGGACCCGTCACCTGCGATCTCGCCAACGAAGTCATCTTCAAGGGAATTCGAGTCTACGGCATTACCGGCCGGCGCCTGTTCAGCACCTGGTATCGCCTGGCCGGACTGTTCAGAGCTGGTCTCAACATCCGACCCGTCATCACGCATACTTTTCCGCTGAAAGAATTCGCCCAAGGATTTGAATTGATCAAGTCCGGCCAATGCGGCAAAGTCGTGCTGTTCCCGTGAGGGGCGAGGGGACTCACCTGTTCACGTCGCTCGCCGTTTGGCACTTCTCCTGACGACAATCATGGCCTATGATTCCCTCAAGAAAACCGTCGTCCAACAGCTCGCCGACATCCGCGCGGCCGGCCTCTACAAGACTGAACGAAGAATCCTGAGTCCCCAGAGCACCGAGATTCGGGTGGCGCGCGGGGAGGTCATCAATCTCTGTGCGAACAACTATCTCGGGCTGGCGAATCATCCGGATGTAAAGCAAGCAGCCATCGAAGGACTCAGAGACTCCGGCTATGGCATGGCGTCTGTCCGGTTTATCTGCGGAACCCATCAACTGCACACACAACTCGAACAGGCCGTCAGCACATTTTTAAAAACCGATGACGCCATACTCTACAGCTCCTGCTTCGATGCGAACGGTGGATTGTTCGAAACCCTGCTCGGCGAACAGGACGCCATTATCAGCGATGCCCTCAACCACGCGAGCCTGATTGATGGCATCCGTCTCTGCAAGGCCGCTCGCCTGCGATATGCCCATGCGGACATGACAGAGTTGGAAGCGCGCCTGGCGGAATCGGCCTCGAATCGTGTCCGGATGATCGTGACTGACGGGGTGTTTTCGATGGACGGCGATCTGGCGAAACTGGATCGTATCGTGGAGTTAGCCGATCGATACGATGCCGCTGTGGTCGTGGACGACAGTCATGCCACTGGCGTTCTGGGGAAAGGCGGGCGCGGCACACCTGACCATTTCGGGGTCGCCGAGCGGATCGACCTAGTCACCAGCACTCTGGGCAAAGCACTCGGCGGCGCAACAGGCGGGTTTACCACCGGACGAAAAGAAGTGATCGAGTTAATGCGCCAGCGCTCCCGGCCCTATCTCTTTTCTAATAGCCTGCCGCCGGTCATTGCTGCTGCCGCGTTGAAAGCGATCACGTTGGTGGAGCAGGGCGATCGATTACGCGCCGCATTGATGAAACACACCCGCTGGTTCCGGCATCAGCTCACATCCCTGGGGTTCACGCTCGTTCCCGGCATTCACCCAATCATTCCGGTCATGCTGGGTGAGGCCACGCTGGCGACAGAGATGGCGGATCGTTTGCTGCGAGAAGGGATCTATGTGGTGGGATTCAGTTATCCGGTCGTCCCGAACGGGCAGGCTCGTATCCGCCTACAGCTCTCCGCAGGGCATACACGCGCACAACTCGAACGGGCCGTCGCGGCGTTCTCGA
>JACCYV010000084.1 GCA_013696305.1 Nitrospira sp. | reverse complement strand
TACTCTGTGTCCATGGCATAGAGTTGAAATTCATCACCAACTCACCGGCGTTGGCCGGTTCCGTTGCGTCATTACTCGGATACTTTCAATGTACGACCTTTGACGGTCAACCCATGCTGATGCAATTCAGCGCGATCGAGCGACGTGAGGACGTTCCAGTTCGAATTTTCCAGAAGGCCGAACGGTTATACAGCGGCACAGGTCTCGTAGTGGGGGGCGACCGGGGGACGACCTGGCTGTGCGATATCTATTCCGATCATGGACTATTGATTGCGGACTTTCATGAGGAAGGGGTGCTGGTCATTGATGCGGCATCGCTATCTGCATTGGGATATTTGGTGCGCCCCGATGCGATGGGGCCCGATATCCGAGCCAGCTTCGTGCATTTCGCTATGACCGAACTCCTGAAACGGCGAGGACTGTATACCTTTCATGCCACGGCGTTGGAAAAAAATGGACAGGGTATATTGATCCCCGGATTCAGCGGTCGCGGCAAGACCACTTCGTTCCTGTCCCTCCTACGGTCGGGTTACCGGTATCTTTCTGATGACCATCCATTCTTTCGCCTCCGGGACGCTCGAGTGGAGATTCTACCCTATCCTCTGAAGATCAACGTGACTGATCAGACCGTATCATTCTTTCCTGAATTGCGCGATGCGCTCCCATCCATGCTCCATGCCGCTCCTCCCAAGCGATATTTTCACGCGGAGGATATATATCCGGGTCCATTAGGGAAACCCTGTGAACCGGCTGTGATTTTGTTCCCTGAGATCATTGATTCTCCACATAGCTGCCTGGAACCCTTGTCGAAGAAGCTGGCGTTGGAACTGATCCTCCCGCATTCGTTGCTCGTGTATGACGCCGAGATAGCTCGTCGGGAATTTCAGGCACTAGTGCAATTGGTTGAGCAAACAGACTGTTACAGGCTTCACTTTGGGCGTGATATCACGGACTTGCCCTGGCTAGTGACGCCTCTTCTACAAAAACGGCAAGCGAGACAGGAGCGTTGACATGGGGCAGAAGCTAAGGCCGATAGCTGCACGTTCGAAACAATTTCATCCAAGAACGTTCTTGCACGGGCAGAGGATGCCCTGCCAGGGGGTAACTCACATGCATGCGGAGGGCCGCTTGCTCGTACTTTGCGCCCGGACGACGATCAGCGAGTTTCTTCGGGTGGAAGTAGCGGATTTGGTCAGTGAGGCCATTGATTGGGATATGGTGTGGCGCCTCTCGAGGGCTCACGGCGTGGCGCCTCTCGTGTATCGCAATCTGTCCGCAATCTGCCCTGCAACAGTCCCTGCCGTCATTCACGAAGCGTTTCGCCGTCACATCCAGGCCACTGTCCTCTTGAATACGTTACTTGCTAAAGAGCTGGTAATGGTGGTCGATGCGCTGGCGGCGGCAGGCGTGCGTGCTATTCCCTTCAAAGGTGTGACGCTGGCGCAGACCGCTTATGGCGATTTCAGCCTGCGTGAATGCGCGGACTTGGATTTGATCGTCGACCAAGCGTTCATCCCTCAGGCCAGGCAAGTATTGTGGTCGAAGGGATATCAACTCACCAGTCAGGATATGGGGGATGGACAGGAGTCCGATGAGCCGTATCACTTTTTTCAAAAGAAAAACGGCATCGTCGCAGTGGATCTTCAATGGGTTATGGCTCGGCCCCACTTCGGATTCCGGCTGGATCGGAGCGTGTTTTGGGACAGGTTAAAGCCGGTTCATTTGCCGACCAAAACCGTAATGGGACTGTGTCCCGAGGATCTGTTGATCGTGCTCTGTGTGCATGGATCGAAACATGCGTGGGAGCAATTAAAGTGGGTGTGTGATGTGGCTGAGTTGGTGCGTCGACGGCCGGCATTGGATTGGAGCCGAATATTGTTTCAGGCGGGTGAATGGCGCTGCCGACGGATGGTACTGCTGGGCCTGGCAATGGCCAGGAACATGTTTGACATTGTGTTGCCGCGCACCGTTCTCCATGCGATTGAGGGCGATGCGGACATTCCTGCGCTTGTGCGGCACATGCCGAAACAGTTACTGAAGAATTCGAGTGAGGGAATCGACGAGGACTGTGCCGATGCCCTGTACGTGATCCTCAAAGATTCCTGGTGCGACCGCTGGAAACTTGCTGTAGTACTATGTCGGGATGAGGCAGAGGTAATCAGCAGGTCGTTGCCGTGGTTCCGGTTCCAGCGGAGGCTTCGAGGGCTGTTTATTTGTCTTAAGCCGTTCCATTGGATTGCGATAAAATGTGTCCCATCCGTTCGCATTCGTCAAGCCGTCGTGCGATGGATACATAGCGTTGGGTGATCACAGGTCCTTCCTCACAAAGATATCCTCCTTCGTCAATGTCTACTGTTCTCGCTCCTAAGTGGTTGCTCCTGAAAAATTTCGCATGCTAGGATGCCCGCACGAACAGTATGGGATGTTGGCTGCTGGGGACCAACTTGAAGGAAAGCCATTTTTCTTGTTTGTTGGGCTGGCTCCAGGAAGGAGGGCTAGATGAAGCGCATGTTAATAGCTGTGGTAATCGCATTGGCACCCTTCTGGGCGACTCAACTGATTTGGGCCGCTGGATTTTTTAAGGTGGGTGAGACGGCCCCGGCTTTTGCCCTGACCTCAGTGACGGGCGATGCGGTGTCGCTCGAGCACTTAAAGGGCAAGGTGGTCGTGCTGGGACTATTCCACATCTGTGATCCGTGTATGATGCAAGGAACTAATTTGCAAAAAGTTCATGAAGCCCTGGCCGGCAAAAACGTGGCCGTTGTCGGTATCAACTCATCCGGGAATACCAAACGCGACGTGGGTGAATTTCTGAGCGCATTTCCGGTCAAGGTCACATATCCGTATTTGCTCGATCCGAACAAGGCCACCGACAAACTCTATGGAGGCGGGAAGTTCATCCCCAACGTGTATGTGATCGACCAGCAGGGTGTGATCAGGTGGCAACGTGTAGGCAATATGGAGCTGGCTGGCGCCGAAGCGATCATACAAGAAGTGGAAAAACTGTTGGCCTCTGGCCCCACTGCGGGCGCAGGAGCCATGTAAAGGGGATTCATGGACGAGTGGGAAGAAGGAAAACTCAAGTTCCTCGAAGTGGTACAAGGGATTGATGGGACCGTTGAGGTCGTGATTCCAACAAAGCCGACCAATAGCATGTTCCTCATCTCTCTGACAAAAGGCCCCAATCGTAAATTCATTACGGTGTCAGAAGACGATATTATCGATATCCCCAGCGAGGCCGACATCCTCGCAAAGGTCACGAAGACCCTGCAGGATGCGATTACAGCTTTATAATTCCGATAAGTTGAGGCGACAGACATGAAACAGCTCCTTCCCGGGATGTGGCAATGGTCATGGTTTTCTCAAGAGAAGCAGATCGATTTTAACGGACTGTTTCTCAGCGTCGGTGAACATAAGGTTCTCGTTGACCCTCCACCCATGACAGCCGAGGCCGGCACGTTTATTCGGCGTCAGGGGAGCCTCGACTACATTATCGTCACCAATCGTGACCACGCTCGTGAGGCGGCGACGTACCAGGAAGAGTTTCACTGCCAGGTGCAGATTCCTGATGGGGATGCGCTCCACATGGACCTGAAGCCGGACAAGACCTTCAAGGACGGCGAACTCTTGCCGGGTGGCATTTGGGTCATTCACCTCGACGACCAGAAATCCCCCGGTGAATCGACACTATATATTCAGCAGGGAAAAGGCGTCCTCATCGTCGGGGATGCACTGATTGGAAAACCGGCAGGATTCTTGAGTTTAATGACACCGGAGAAATACCGCGACCCAGCCAAGGCGAAAGAAGGCCTCCGCCGGTTGTTGAAATACAACTTCGACTCGATTCTTGTCGGGGATGGCGCTAGCATTTTAGTTGGAGCCAAACAAGCAGTGGGTGATGCGCTGCAGGCATAGGGGATGATGGCGCTTCGAAACGGACTCTCAGAGGAACTCAATCGTCAAGGCAATGAGCATTTTGCACGGGGGCATTACACCGATGCGTACGCCTGTTACGCGAAAGCGTTGGAGTGTGACCGTTTGACGGGTGATCATCGGGCGTTAAGTGCGACATTAGGCAATCTTGGCAACATCTGCGCCGTCAGTGGTCGCCGCGACTCGGCACAGAGCTATTATCAAGAAGTGCTGGAGCTGCAAAAGGTTCTTGGGGATGAGAAGGGTATCGGGACGACTCTAGCCAATCTTGGAAATTTGCGCGCCGATGCCGGTGAGTGGGATCGGGCCAGAGCCTACTACCTCGAGGCACTCGATATCATGACTCGCGTGCATGACGAACTTGGGAAGGCGGTATTGTTTTCTGATCTAGGTCTGGTAGCGCGCGAGATCGGTCAGTTCGAGGATGCCCTCCGATACTATGAGCAGTCGTTGGTGCTCATGCGCCGTCTGAATAATCAAGGGGGCGTCTCCGATGCCTGGCGAATGATGGGACGAACCTTTGCGATTCAAAAACGATACGAAGACGCTATTGCCTGCTGCCATACCAGCCAATCGATTGCAGAGCGGAGCCGCGATGAGTTACGTACAGGCGGGGCTCGCTACGTCTTGGCCCAATGTTATGAGGATCTCGGGCAGTTGCAGATGGCGGTTGATTTGTTGGAACAAGTTGTGCGTATGGACCGTAAATACGATCTTCCCAAATTGGCAGAGAACACCGCCAGGCTCGAACGTCTTCGCGCCCGTCTCGATGCCGAAGATCCGACTTCCCAACCTCGGCGGTCACGCGCATGACTACCGTTGCCCTCCCATCATGGGAACGATGGGAACAGACTCGTTCCCATTTGATTGCAGCCGTCCCACAATTTTACGAATTTGAACCCGGCGGAGCCCTGGCTCTCGATCTAGGGGATGGCGATTGGTTGCTGGAAGTCAGGCCTGATGGAAAACTCCTCTGTCAGCACGGAATTGATATGGACGATGTGAAGAGTCTGATGTGTGACGGGACGCCGGAGGATTTGGGAACCGATGAGGTGGCGAAACAGGCCAAGTACTTTCTGGGACCGGTGGTGTCAAAAATGCGACCAACTCTTATCAAGGCGGGCTTTGTGGAACAGACCGATATGAATGATGATTTCGTCGCTATCATCTTTCTTAAAGATATCGATTTTCAGCGGCCTGACGAGGTCGTTGCTGCCGTGCACTGGTGCCAGAACCTCCTTAAGAATCGGGCATAGCGAAAATCGGACCCTGCTGGGATCTGCATGACGCTTACTTCCATCACGACCATCGAAGCCTTCCGCGCTGTTCTAGCCGCTTATCGATTGCCACGGGTGATTGTGACCGCACTTGAATTGGATCTCTTCACAGCGATTGCAGCTCGACCTTGGTCAATTGCAAAGTTGGCCGAGACTCTCGACGTGAATGAGCGCGGACTGGACATTCTCTGCCGGAACTTGGCGATGTGTGGACTGTTAAAGAAGCGCGGCAACCTCTACCGCAACAGTCCTTTCGCCGCGACGATATTGAATGCCAAGCATCCAAAATACCGGGGTGCCTATGTCGAGTTGATGAAAAGTCACTGGACTGACTGGTCGCAGCTAACTCAGGTGGTTCGAAGCGGGCGTCCGGTAGATCATGATGAGCCAGAAGCGCCGGGCTATCGACGTCAATTTACCTGGGCCATGCACCACCGATCAGTTGATGTAGCGGCAAGAGTCGCACGGCAGATGAATTTGAGTCGGGTTGGGACCTTGCTGGACCTCGGCGGCGGGCCCGGGACCTACGCGATGGCGTTCTTGTCACGTCATCCAAAACTGAAGGCGACGATCTGTGATCGTCCAGCGGCCCTAGCAGTGGCGAAAGAGATTGCTGAGAGGCACAAGGCGCGGAAGCGATTGATTTTTCTGCCGCTCAATTTTATGGAGGAAGACCTTCCCGGACAATATGATCTGGTATGGTGTTCCAATGTGCTCCATATTTATTCACCCGACGCAAACCAAGCATTGTTTCGGCGGATCATTTCGGCGCTTTCTCCCGGTGGGCGGCTTGTCATTCAGGATGCATTTCTTCATGATCGACAGGGCCTCTATCCCGAAGAAGCGAGCCTTTTTGCCGTGAGCATGTTGCTCTTTACCGAGCGTGGCAACACCTACTCGTTGAGGGATACCGCTCGGTGGCTTAAAGCGGTAGGATACGTGAAGATCAGACCCATTAAGATGAAGCAGGGAACTGAAGATTGGGATGGCGGCCTGCTGGAGGCTGCTCGTCCGGCTTGAAGGTGAGAGCGCAACGGCCTCCGAAGACCATAATCAAAAAGTTCAGTAAGCTGCTCATCAGGGTGAGTGCCAACACCACCGAGCGGGGTGCAGGTTGGCTGGCTTCTTGGACGATAGTTGCCATGTCAAGCGCCAGTGCGATCGTACTGTACAGCACCGCGACCATGGCGATCCACTGCTGACGGATCACAAGAAGTCCTCCCACCAGCAGTGCCGGAAACCCGAACAGAAACCCAACCAGCACGCTATTCTTAATGGTTGAGAGAGGGGAGGTCGAGCCTAGTATAAACAGGCTGACTTCCACCGCGATCAGTGCGACAAGTAGTCCGATAACCGGGCGGGTTGCTCTCATAGCGGCACTATAGCTGCCGCCTCAGTCCACCGCAAGTTGCCTTGTTCCCAAACCTGTGTTGGTGATAGGATTTTTTATGGGTACGGCAACGAGAGTGAGCCCAATATTCGAGCAAGATTGCTGCACGGTTATTTATGACGGGCAGTGTCGGTTCTGCGTGAAGAGCAAGGAAGGAATCGAACGGCTGTCTCGCTCAAACCAATCAGCCTCTGTCAGATACATCCTTTATCAAAGCCTAGAGGCCGAACAAGTTCTTGGCCCTGAGTATCGGCCTGGTCGACCGGAGGTGGCCTATTGGGTGGGTGGCGACGGCCAGATTCGGCGAGGGCTGGATGCTATTTTGCCTCTCCTCCCCAGAATTCCCGGTGGTCGATTATTAGTAGCCTTTCTTACGGTGCCTGCTTTCAAGCCAATGGTTTCTCGGCTATACGGATTCGTCGCTCGCAATCGCTATCGTTGGTTCGGTGCCGTGTCCGCCAAGCCTCGATAAATAGCAAATTTACAAGTCTTCGTTTCGAAACCTCGCCAATAGTTTTGCCGGAAACCCATCCTTAGAGGGGACAGCCAGGGCCGGTGTGTCATTTACTGCGCCGTGTGAACCGGGTGAGAATCCGCCTCACACGAGGGAGGCACACGTGGCTCAATATACATTTCTGAAAATGGTCGCGGCTAGAATTATTGGACGGAAGCAAGGCAATGATCAGAGAGAGCAGAGCTTTGGATTAGGGGGAAGGCGACTGGCGCACATGGTGCCTCCAGTGGCTGTCATCCTACTTGCATCGACCTATTCCGCTGCTGCTCCATCTCATTTCCCTATGGAAACCTGGACCGTCATCGAATTGGATGCCGTCACTGTAACACAATCGCCCGCCGCTCATTCAGCTGTACTGGCCGCTGCATTTGGGTTTCAGGCAGCAGGATCTTCAACCATTACGGTTCGAACGTATGATGCGCCCACGGGAGCGATATTGTCCGAGGATTCATTTGATGTGAATGTCAAAGAAGAGGGTGCGGCGGAGTACGATGAGAATAAGGGACGGATTTTTGCCGGCGGGGTCGGAACCGATTCGGAGGGGAAGTCAAAGTTTATGTTGCGGGTATATGACGCGGAAACCGGGCGGTTTCTGTGGGAAGGGCAATTGAATTTGCTGAAGTTGGGGGAAGGAGGCATGACGAGGGCGAGTGCCGCACTCATCCCGAACAGCCGCGTAATGGTTCAAACCGCCGCCACCGTTCAAAAACCTCTCCAAACCCTCTTCTCCGTCCGAGCCGTGAATCCGACCACTGGAGGGCTCGTGTGGCAGGACCAGTTTGCTCCTGGCAGTCGAGATCGGGCAAAGGGGGAAGGCGTGCAATTTGATATGCCGCGGATGAGGCCGATCCATGAACCGATCGGACATCTATTTGATTTGGTTGTGCGAACATACGACCGCGCATCCGGAACGTTGCTATGGGAGGATTCATTCGAGCAACTGGACCGTATCGAGGAACCTGCGGGTGAGCCAGACATTCATGCCTATCCCCAGGCGATTCCGTCTTGGAGCCCTATTGGTGTCGAGGGAGCCGCAAGCCATCGGACGGCATTACGATAGCGGGTTAAGACTTCGGCTGAGACAACGTGGCTCCCAGGCTGTCGGCCCACTGTTTTTGGAAGTGATCGTAGGACAACAGAAGCCTGTCTTGCATGGCGGCGGCGATTGTGTGACGAGTTTTCAAGTGGAGGAGAACTTCGTGTACCTTATACATGCCGAATCGTTGAATCAGATAGTGCGTGGCGGCATTAGCTTCCATATAGGCTATGCTGACCTTCTCTGCCGGTAGGCTCTCCCAGCTACCCTCAAGTGCCGTTAATGGAACCAGACTCTGTTCGCCGTCTGTCAGATTTTTCACTTCCTGCCAGTGATCACCGGCTAGTTGTATTGCCAATCCTTCGTTCAGCCAGGTTGGAATTGCTCCCCCAGTTTCTCCTAATTCCCCCTGAATCAGGGCATGGACGAACTCGTGACGAAGTACCCGTGTTAGCCAGGCGAGATCTGTGGCGGCGCCCTGAGTTGGAATGTGAATGCGTCCGAGGACAGAGTCGAACAAACCGTCTGCCCAACTGGGGCCGCCGGTGGCGCCTTGGAACTGATTCTTCGTGTGGAGAACGACAATGATTGGTCTTGAGGGGAAAAAATTGACCTTCTGACCAACCTCTCGATAGGCCTCTTCGAGAATATCAAGGACGGTGGTCCATGTTGTGGGATCGTCATTGCCGTCATACTTGACCGTGAAGTGAACGCTCTTGTGAGTGAATAGCTTGTCCTCCACTTTCTCGACGCGATGTATTTTCGCAGTGACCGCCTTCAAATAGGATTGAAGGCCGGGGTCCTTCTTGATCCTCTCCTTTGCATGGGCCAGGTGTTTGCTTGCCTCTGTGATGCGATCCTTCTCTTGTAGAAAGTCAGCGAGGGCGACATGCGGGAATGGCTCGTCCGGGGCCAGGCTCAACACTTTCCTCAGAAACTCTTCCGTGAGCGCCGGGTCCCGCAGGCCCCAGTAAGCATTGGCGAGATTGAGATGAGCAACCGCGTTTTGAGGATCGAGGGAAACCGCTTTTTTAAAGGCCTTCACTGAAACTTCAGTTCCCCCGTCCTTTTCTTGAAGGATTCCGAGGTTGTTCCATAAGATAGCCACGTGCCGCTTGGTGGCCGATTCCGTAAAGAGCGATGATGGAAGCTCCTCGAGTTTAGTCTCCGCCAAGGCGATATTGCGTTTTTCCAGCTCTTCATGAATGGCGCCGAGCAATTCAGAATGCTTCGGAACCGGTATGCTGACGGGATCGATGGTTCGAGACCGTTTGAGCTCCACAAATCCACGTTCCTGAGGCCGCGATAAGGGAGCTGAAGACGCGGCGGGCGTATCTTCAACGAGGACTTGTGGGGAAGGAGGCGGTGTCTCATGAAAATAATGGGGCTTTAGCCACGCTTGATAAAAAATGAAGAGGCTGATCAGAACCGCGAGCGGACCAAGAATATGTCTGATATTGCGTCGATACATGGAGGTTCCTTATGTGGAATCTACGCAAAATCACTCTAGCACCGAGCCTCGAGAGGGCCAAGGAAAGTCGCAAAACCGGTCTTAGGTAAGGCGGCCCCTCGTTGAGCAGCAGGCATGGCTGTGATACGATCCCGCCTCAGGATGCCACGTCCTGATAGGGGTCAAGCGCCCCCTCCAAACCCCACGCCAAATGAAGGTCTTTTCAAAAAGCGGTAGTAAAGAAACGTCAAAAGCGGTAGTAAACGGAACGCTTTTGCTACCACTCTGTGGATAAGTCTGTCAGTTTGCGGCCTGGGAGAGAGGTTCGGGAAGGCGCTCAGCTGTGCCTTCGATCCACCTTTAACCGAAAAAATATAAAAAAATCTGTCAGCCTATCGCTGAGCGTGGAATCGGTCGCGCCCCCCGTGGCCCCTACCTTTCTTCGCACACGCCTACACGGTGCTTGAGGTTAATTATGCTTGAGGTTAATTAATGGGGTTGTTCCAAGGTTGTCGCACAGTTAAGCAGCAGCAGTAGATAGTAGCAGTAGTCTATGATACACTTCTTTCACGAAAGATCCTGTGCCGAGTACTCACATGCACAAGCACACCACCAACACCTTGACCTTGAACTACTCGAAAGACGGTGACTGGTTTGTGGGCCAGCTTGCCGAAGTTCCCGCCGTTATCAGTCAGGGCAAAAGCCTGGACGAGCTTCAAGAAAATATCCGTGATGCTCATCAACTGATGGTGGAGTATTTCAAAGGTGACGCCACCACCGCTACCACCCACACGACCGTCTACCCTCACAGTCTTTCTATTCCCATCGAAATACCTGTCTTCGCTTGAAACGTCGTCGGTTCATTCGCGAGATTGAAGCCACTGGTTGTATACTCGACCGGCACGGCAGCAATCACGACATCTACCGAAATCCAAAGATCGCTGCTGCGGTCGCTGCCGTTCCTCGACATAACGAGCTGAACGACATCACATGCAAGTCCATTCGAAAGCAACTGGGTGTCGAATAGCGCCCACCGCGAGAAGGGTCTACGAGAAGTGTCTATCAGAGGTTCCGCTGAGGCTAAGGGTCTAGCGTAGTCGCCCCTATTCAGTCCTGCTAAGCAGCCTTCGTTTGGCTGGCATCAATCACTTCCATGGCATGCCGTCTAAATTCCAACGGAGCATCCACGTCAGGAATCGGAGTCTTGCCGCCTCCTGTGCCATTAAGACCAACGTTCCGAATCCAAAGATTCTTCCAAGGACACCTTGATCCACATTGAAGCTTTCAACCTTGCTGTGATTCAGCTCAACCGTCGTTCTGCTTATGAAACCGAACTTAGCGATGACTCGCTTTGACGTGACTGCCAACTCTATGGACGCCGCTGTGATAAATGCTTTAACCAGATATATGATTCCAGCGAAAAAGAAGATTCCAGCAAAAAATGAAAACATGGCTGGACCATCACTGCCAAGACTTTTAGAGCACAGTGTGAAAAAAATACCGAACAACAGCATTGCACAGCCCGGCACGAAGATGAACCAGTGAACCTTCGACTGGTAGACGATTTTCTCGCCCTTCATCAGGTTGCTATGTATATATCCCATGCTTCTCCTCTTTCGTGTATTGTGTCCTATCAAATCGAGGGTATTATGGGGCTCGAAAGCTGTCAAGCAAATCGCCCATACCAAGCCGATCACGGACACTCAGAACTTCACCCTCTCCACCGCCTCCCGAAGCGTCCTTCTAGTCGGTCGTTGACGGCCTCCAGCTCTTGGCCGGTGGGGTTCAGTAGGCTCGTCTCTCTCTCAGAACCTTACCTTCTTATGGGCATCTCGCAAGACCTCAAGTGGAAACAGGTTATTCAATTCTACGTAATCGGTGTTTTGCGTTGAGCCCGGAAGGGAATGTCCTAGCAGTCGATGACGAATCTCCGACTGCACCCCGGCGCGGACATACTGAGTGGCATAGAAGTGGCGAGTACTGTGCAAGGTCAACGCTGGATCTACAATCCCCACTCTCCGCATTGCTCGCTTGACGTACATCGACACATCCCAGGTCCGCGAAAGACCAGGGAAAAGACGCGCCTTATTTCCCGCCTTCCGTCGTGTCGCCACAAAATCCACGAACCCGAGACCGCGCAATGCAGAAGAGACAGGGACCTTGCGCGTAGAGGCCGCATTCTTGAGCAGCAGCTCGCGGGATTCATCCTCGTACAGGTCGAGGTAATCAACGCCGCCCTGCTCCTTCACTTGATCCACGCAGAGCGGGAAGGCTTCGCCGCCTCGCATCCCTGTATGCATGACCAACACGGCACACCAGAAGCGGGAGTCTTTTTTTCCGGTATTGAGTAGGGAGTCCAGAAGCAGCCGCATCTGCTCCGCGGTGAACGGCTTTCGGGCGTTCGACTCCACCCGTTGCTGCCGTGTGGCGACGCCCAATCCTTCCAAAGGGTTCTTCTCAATCATGTCGTGCTTGACCATCCAGCGGAACAGATGCTGAAGGTACGACAGCTTCTTGTTGAACGATCGCGCCGCCACCCTGGCGAGTTGCAGATCCTTCCACTTGGTACACGTCGCCTTCACGCAGTCGCGTCGTACATCGACCGTCTTCCAGTCCAGACCGGACATTTTAAGGAACTCATTGAGCGTGAGTTCGATATCACGTTGAGTCACTGATCGCCTGTAGGTGTGCTGCGACATATACGAGTCAAAGGATTTTCGAAGATCAATCGAAGGCACCACTGCGGCGGGAGGCGTGAACGGCGACGGAGCCACCACAGACGGAACTGTCGTGTAGCGCCCATCCATCCGCCGTATTTCCTCCTCATACAGAGCTGCCCTCGCTTTCAACAGCTCCCGACATAATCGCCTGTACTCGCCTGACTCGCGGCCCATCTTCAACCCATGCTGTTCGACCAGGCCATCCGCCAAGCTCTTCACTTGCCATTGTTTATTGCTGGTGAGGGCTTCGTGGGCTTCCTCCAGCAAATCCGCGTACACGTCGGTCTGATCTTCCACGTCAGCAGGATCGAAGCCCCCACTGTCAATCTTGGCCCGCTCCGTGTGGTCAAGTTCCGCTTGTCTCCACTCGTCTACCAGCCGCCCTAGGTCCTCTCGAATTTGGCTCACTTGCGCCCCTTTCGGTTGTAATCTTGTGGCAAAAGCGGTAGTAACGGCTACGGCCTCCATCTGTTTTGCGCGTATTCTAGCCTGCTCGCCGTCCCGCGTCTTTAACGAGAGCCAAAGTTGACGGGAGCCAATGCGGAAGCGGATATGGTAGATTTCTCCTTGCTGAACAACCGTAGGCTTCAACATACGTAGCCCCTCCTATGGAGGGGGATTCTAATGCCACGTCCTGATTCGCCCGACCCTCACGACCCTTTTCAAGCCTTCCTTCAACGTGTGACCAGACCGATTGAATTTGCCTCCCGCGATGCCTATGCCCATCTCAAGGCGGTCAGGAATCTCGACCGTTTTGTGTCGGAGCAGGTAATCGGAGCGCTTGGCGAGCGAGTATACTCACAGTCGCTTGAAACGGAGCTGTTATCGCTGCGCAATCTATTTGTCGATTTCCACACACGTCTGTCTCCTATCGAACAACAGGATCGGCTCTCGCAAGCGCTGGGTCTTCTCCGCCGTCTACAGGAGAAACAGCACAAGATCAATCCGCCGGACACTTCACCCAGTAAAGGCCGGTCTGTGCCCGGCTTGGTTCGTTCAGGTTCTACCCGAGTGCTATGGGACCTGCCGATTCAGTTTGCGAAAGGGGTCGGTCCGCACCGGACGATGCTGTTGGAGCGTCTGGGAATCCACACGATTGAGCAGGCGCTCTGGACCCTGCCCTGGCGATACGAAGACCGTTCGGTGGTTACGCCGGTAAACAAACTCGTTCCAGGGTCCATGCATATCATCTGCGGGGTGATCGTTTGCGCGGAGGCGACTCGCGCGGGGTCTCGTCGTCTGTCAATTCTGGATGTGGCGGTTGAAGATACCACGGGGACGGTGCGCGCCGTATTTTTCAATCAGCCATACTTGGAAGATGTTTTGAAACGAGGCGTGCGGATCATAGTGGCCGGGCGCGTGGTTGCCGGTCGGGGCGGATGGATGGACGTACGGTTGGAAGCGACTCAATTCGAAGTCTTGAGTGGGGCAGAGGATGAGCTACTGCATGTGGGGCGGATCGTCCCGATCTATCACGAAACGAAAGGATGGACGTCCCGTCACATGCGCGTCCTGATCCATGGACTGCTGGCGGAATATGAAACAGACGTGGAAGAAGTGCTGCCATTGTCGGTTCGCGCGCGACACCGGTTGCCGCCGATCAGTGTCGCGATTCGACAGGTGCATTTTCCCCCACCAAAAACGGATCTTCCCGCCCTCGACCGAGGTACGACGGCGGCCCACCGTCGCCTGGCTTTCGAAGAGCTGTTTCTGTTGCAGGCGGCGCTGGTGCTGCGTCAGCGTGAGACCAAAGAGGAACTCAAGCCATTCCGCTTCAATCCCAACGTGGCGCAGTTAAATCAACTCGCGCAACTGTTGCCGTTCACGCTCACATCTGCTCAGGAACGCGTATTCCGCGAGATCCAGGCCGACATGGTGACATCGCGGCCGATGAATCGATTGATGCAGGGTGATGTCGGCTCCGGGAAAACGGTGGTGGCGCTCCATGCGCTGGTCATGGCCTGCGGGTCGGGATACCAAACGGCGCTCATGGTCCCGACAGAAATCCTGGCTGAGCAACACTATCTGAATCTCCAACCGCTGCTGCAGGCACTGGGGCTGAATACGGTTCTTCTCACGAGTGGCGGCAAAACGAAGGCACGCAATGGCAAACTGAAACAGTTGGCATCAGGCGTGGCGCAGGTGGCCATTGGGACTCACGCATTGATCCAGAAAAAGGTACAGTTTGCCAAGCTCGGTCTGGTGATTGTCGATGAACAGCATAAGTTCGGCGTCCTGCAGCGAAAGTCATTGCTCGACAAAGGCTATCGGCCGGACGTCCTGGTGATGACGGCTACGCCGATTCCGCGCACCTTGGCCATGACGGTCTGGGGAGATTTGGATGTGTCGGTGATAGACATGCTGCCGCCAGGGCGCAAACCAGTGCGGACATTGCTTTACAGCGAAGGGCAGCGGCATAAGGCCTGGCAGTTGGTTCGGGACGAATTGAAGGCCGGGCACCAGGCCTATATCGTGTATCCGCTGGTCGAAGAATCTGAGAAGACTGATCTCAAGGCGGCAATCCAAGGGGCGGAACACCTGCAGCGCGACGTCTTTCCAGAGGCGCGGGTCGGATTGCTCCATGGCAGGCTCAAGACGGCTGAAAAAGAGCGGACGATGGCGGCCCTCAAGGCCGGAACGATTCAGGTTCTCGTCGCGACCACCGTGATCGAGGTCGGGGTGGATGTCCCGAATGCGACGGTGATGGTCATCGAGCATGCCGAACGGTTTGGGTTGGCACAATTGCACCAACTACGGGGGAGGGTCGGTCGGGGGGCCCACCAATCACTCTGTCTGCTCATGGCGTCGTACCTTGCGCGAGAAGCCCGAGAACGAGTCGGCCGGGATGGAAGGCGGGAGCAGAATGCGTCACATGCACAACAACGGCTGGGTGCGCTCGTCAACTCGAACGATGGGTTCGTCATTGCCGAAGAAGATCTCCGGATCCGGGGTCCCGGCGAATTTTTAGGGCTACGGCAGTGGGGTGTGCCGGAATTTCGGGCGGCCAATCTTGTGCGTGACACTGATCTGTTGGAGCAGGCCCGGCACGAGGCCTATACGCTACTCGAACAGGACCACGGCCTCACCATGCCTCAGCACCAGGCGTTCAAAACGGCCATGCTCCGACGCTGGCACGCCAAGCTCGCGCTGGGAGATGTGAGCTAAACAGCATAGAACCTGCCGGTTCAGGGGAGGGCTGACACATGGGAATACTGCAACGCCTGAGCCACGATTTGCGCGCCGGATGGGTGACCCTGCGACACGGTACCGCCAAGGCGGCCACACGCGCGTTTGAAGAGGGCGAGTTGCTTCGATATCGCCTGGAATTGCGAAAAGTCGACCAGCAGCTTGAGGATCTGCAGGGTGACATGGGCGAGCGAACGATCGAGTTGCACGATCGCGGTGAGTCCACTGACCGCATTCTGTCCGATCCGGAAGTCGCCCGCATGATGCAACAGGTGCGAAAACTGCAAGATGAACGAACCAAACTGTTATTGGAAATGAACGATATCACCGTAGAAGGATAGCGGAGACGTTCATGACCATCTCGCCGATTGTTTCCTCACGGATTCTCGCCGGTATCGATATCGGAACGTTGACCTGCCGCTTGCTCATTGCCGAACTCACCCCGTCCGGGGAGTTTCGCGAGCTTCGATCCGATCGGCGTCTCCTCCGGCTCGGTCAGGGCGTTGATCGAGATCGCGTATTGCGTGTCGACGCCATGGAGCGGGTCATCGACACGTTGAAGGAATGGCGCCAGGTGATTGACGGCTATCATGTGAAGGCCTCGACCGCGGTGGCGACGAGTGCGGTGCGTGATGCCAGGAACCGTGAGGAATTTCTGGACCTCGTGAGCCGTGAAGCCGGGTTTCAGATTGAAATCATTTCAGGGGAAGAAGAAGCGCGTCGGACCATGCTGGGCATCCGTTCCGGCTTGCCCCCGGCGGTGACTGACCTTTTGGCGGTGGATATCGGCGGCGGAAGTACAGAGTTTATTCTCGATCGCCCTGAGCAACCGTTGATGGCGCGCTCGATCGACATCGGCGTCGTGCGATTGAGCGAACGGCTGCTCCATCACGATCCGCCGACGGCTAAAGAAATTCAACTGGCGCGCGACTGGATGAAGGATGAGACTGCCGCGGCGATGGCGGACATGCCGCGTCTGAGCGGACTCACGTTTGTCGGTACGGCGGGAACGACTACGTCGCTCGCTGCAATGGCCCAGCAGTTGCCGGCCTATGAACCCGCGAGAATACACAATTACATTTTAAAGCTGGAAACCGTGAGGAGTTGGAGCAGCAACTGCTGAGCCGCTCGAAAGTGCAGCGAGAGGGCATGCCGGGTCTGGAACGAGGGCGTGAAGAAGTCATCGCCGCGGGGGTGATCATCTTATCTACAGTGATGGAGACGTTGGGAATGACGAAGGTTCTCGTGAGCGACCTTGGCTTGCGGGAAGGAGTGCTGATTAATCTGGCAGATCGGATGAAGACAAACCGTGTCTGATCTTTTCTTGATCCTGTAAGAAATTAAGCGAAAGCCTGCGATTCTTCCGGGGAGCGAGACGCTCCGTGCGGGCTCGTCGCGCTACTGTAGCTTGCGGCAGTTCGGCTGCGGTCCGCCAACCCCCGGTTGGGGGCTTTTGCTCCCCAATGGCCTAATGCGACAGGAAATTGCGGGCGGGCCTCGTATGGGCTGTAGTCCTCACACATCAGTGATACTCGCCCGCAATGTCGCGGTTGCTCCTCGGACGGCCAGTGCGAGGGGTGCTGTCGCAGCTAGACCAAGACCGACATGATCTATTCAGTTTAAGGTAAGGGCTTCACAAGAGAATGGCATTTTTATGAAGAACGTTGCCCCGATTTGTTCTAGCACGATTGTTAACGAGCAAACGAAGGAATGGACACCCAAGTCAGTTGATGATTTCCTCCAAGAATTGAGCCGAATTGAAAGTTCGTTTAATGGGGATAATAACCTGCTGGTGTTTCGCGGGCATCGCAGAAGAGAGTAATTGTTGGATTCGACATTTGTAAGGTCGTGCAAGCCGGTTCTGTTCGGTCTTGATGTACATTCCAGGTTTTCCGAACGACTTGCCGGATCTTTGGACTTACACCGGGTACTTCTGAATCGATTCCTTCTTAAGTTTGGAGTGCTGGTTCGCCCATCACTTGAACTTATAGAGCTTGAAAATTCGCGCCGCCTAGATCCTTGGTTTGAACTCATGAAGCGAATTCAACAGCACCCGGATGAAGGCAAGATGGCCCTTTCCCGATAAGAGGAACAAACCTGCTCGACTGGACAAAGTCATCGGACGTGGCGCTTTTTTTTGCGAACGAGAATCGGAACGGAGATGGATCTCTCTATATTTGTGACGCAACAGCTACTGGAAAGACATTGCAAGTCATCCCAGTCGGCAAGATTCTTGAGAAGATGGACGAAGATGGGAACGCTGGGAAAGCGCTTGGTATTCCGCTAAGGTTCTCTCCTGCTCGCCAAATTCTGAATCAAAGGGCCAAAAACCAACAAGCTATATATTTTGCCCAGATGGAGCTCAGAGTTGATTTGGAAACTATTTGGTGAGAGCAGGAAGAGCAACTTCGAAACGAAACGATTGTTCTTAAGCGGGTTCTACCTTCTGGCAGTGAAACTCAAGTGAAGGAATACCTACTGAAAAAAGGGATTACTGTGGAGTTTCTTCCTCCAAATGGCTAGTTGCAGTTGTTCTGCGGCTAACTCTTATGCGTCTCAGTAGTAGGCTCTCGTTCGCCTCTCACGTCACCTCTTACGAATGAGGATTTATTATCTCTGCGAGTACCAGCGAAACCCCTTTTGTTCCGTAAAGGTCGCTGGGGGGGTGCCGCCTGGCTTTTCGAGGAGGAGCACCTTGAAGTCGATGAGACCGAACCAGGCCGGGTCGGCAATGTCGTGGTAGTGACAGCCTTGCAGTTTGGGAAGCATGTCGCCCAAGGTCTTGGTGAGTTCGCCTTCCGTATAGGCTCGCACCGTAAAGTCCCGGCCGAGTCCCTGACAAAAGCGCTGGATGGTATAGGCCGCTCCCGTGCAGAGCACCTTCGTGTCCGGTTTGATCTGTAAAAACTGCGGGAGCGAGAGATAGCGTTCCTGAAAGCCGAGCCATCGGACGGCCTGTCGCAAGTGACTATATTGAACTTCATACTCCGTGTGGTGCGGGAGCTTCACGGCGGCGGGCCAGCCTTCCTCGATTCCAAATTCCGTGAGAAACGCGCGACCACCCGGCTTGAGCACCCGCCATACCTCGGCGACAAATCGCATCGGACCCAGGTTAAAGATCACTTCCTCGGGCAAATCCTTTTCTAGCGAGAGACGAAGTCGTCTGATCCAGTCCAGGGCTTCCTGGTGTTGGGCGGTCTCACCGCGCCCTTCCGTCAGTTCCTTGCGGGTCAGTTTGACGGGCGTCATGTCCGCCATATTCTCATTGTCGATAATGAGATCGGCGGAATGATCCTTGAAGGGCAGGCACTCGCCGTTGGCATGGGTGCCGATGCCCGACCAGCCGCCTGCCTTGGCCCGTTTGGTCTGGAGCTGCAGGAAGGGGCGGGTGATATCCAGCGAGATGTACTGAATCCCCTGCTTCTCGAACGGCAACAGTTCTTGCCCCGATTCGCGTGCGACGTAGCCGAGTCCACCGCCGATCTCGACAATGACCTTCGGTTTCGGTTTGAACCATCCCAGGCGGCGCAGTTGGCGCATGAGCAGGCGACCGTAGGTGTTGCCACCCAGCGCCTCGCAGGGCTCGCGGAACAGGTGCGATACGGTGGTTTCGATCAAGTCGAAGTGGCCGTCTTCGAGGTCGCTTTCCTTCAGCTCATGCACGTGAAAGTCTTCAAGGTGTTCCTCCCCTTCGAAGTCCTGTTGTCCTGACCAACTCTCGCGAATCTGTTGCAGCAGCAGATCCCACTTGGCTTTGTGCCGATGGCCGCCGGGCGGTTCGGTGCCGAAATAGCAGAGTGAATAATTGGGAGTCGACCAACGCTCCAAATGCCAGGCGCCGGGCTGGCCGTCCGGTCCGCAAATCTTGCTGCCATATTTCTCCAGGAGCGCGCCCACGGTGATGTGGCCGTTCATGGAGGTGAGCATCTCGATTCCGACTGCGTTCAGTCGGACAAGTGGCAAGTTGTCGTCGAGTGGCGCAAGCCACCATTCATCGAAGGCATATTGGTAGGCGACGAGGTCGGGAATGCGCCAGGCCAGCAGGCTCAGGACGTCGTCGCGTAGGTTGAGGGGCTCTTGTATGGCTGCTGCAGCTTTCATCGGGTACGGCCTTTTGCAACAAAGCCCGCAGCCTACACGAGGGCGGCGCCCACCTGCAAGAACTCGATGTAGAAGGGTGAGCAGGCCGTTTAAAAGCCATTTCTATGCTCCGGAAAACAGAAAGATCTGTGAGCCGGAGACGACACGCAGGACGCCAGAAGGATTGGTCAAAAGGCCGTCCCCTGGGCCTATCCTCGTCTCTCGTTGCAGAACGGCTGCGGCCTGTTCTCGCGGATAGGCTGCACGATTCATAGGTGTTGAGCTCGCTGCCGGTGGATGTTGTCTATATCCTGCTTAGGTTTGGGTGGAGAGAATCGGGGAATCGGTCACAATGATGGTGCCGCGCATGATGGGGTGAATGCGACACTGATAGGGATAGCGGCCAGGAGGCAGGCTGGGGATCGTATAGGTGCCGCCCGGCTCAACGGCATTGGAATCGAAGACGCACCGGCCAGTCCCGTCAAAACATTTATCGTGGGTGACGGTATGGTGAGTCGGAGTCGGATTGTCCCACCGTATTGCGGCACCGGCGGTCACGGTAACCGCAGCGGGTACGTAGTAAGGCGAACCGCTATCCATGAAGACTTGTGCCGCCGGTGGGGTGGCAGAGATCGACCCGGCCGTCAGGGTGCCTACTGCAAGACTCAGGAAGATGACACGCCAGCTCATAGAGTGGTCAATCCGGTAAATGGGCATGCTTCTATTATACATAGAGACCGATTCGATTCGGAAGGACTCAATGACCCCTACTGAATTGGCCAGGCCTAGATAAAAACACTTTTTGACCCCAGGTTGGGCTTGGAATTTCAAAAAGCTGGTGAGCGAACCAGGTTGCGTGGAAGGGTCGGAGAAGAAAAAAGCCCTTGGTTTGATAGGGGATCTGCGGTCGAAGACTGCTACAGCTCAGCGACGATCGGAGATGGTTGCAAGAACCCGGTGGTTCATGCTAGATGGAGGCCCCTTTACCACCGACGTGCCGGACGAAGATCTAAGAGGAGGGCGTGGAATGGCAAAGAAGAGCGTGAAGAAGAAAGGCGCTGGCGCAAAAACCACGCGTCCGAAGAAGGTCGTCGCGAAGAAGGCGGGAAAGCCTAAAAAAGCCGGGGCGGCAAAGAAGGTTGTGAAGACCAAGCAGGCAGGGCCGGTGAAAAAATCGAGAACGGCTGCGCCAGGGAAGTCTACCGCGAAAAAGACCGTGAGAGAACGGGCGAAAAAATTTTCCGGGAAGCCGGCGGCAGTAAAACCCAAGCGCTCCCCCAAGGTGAAACCGGCGGCCAAAGCTGCTACACCTGCATCAAAACCTGCCCCAAAGCCAAAGGCTGCGCCCAAGCCTATGATGGTCAAGCCGGTGATGCCTAAGGCGAAGGCGCCTGAACCCGCTGCCGTCGTTCCCGAACCAAAAGTGGTGGCCTCTGTGACGCCTGAGGTAGGCAAGGCAGCGAAGGTGGAGGGTGAACCGCCGCAACTGGAGTTGGATGACGAAGAAGAATCGGTGGAAGACCTCGATGACGCGTCGGAAGAGGTCGAGGAAGAGGTGGAAGAGGAACTCGGCCTCGACAGCCGAGATGACGATGTCGATTATCTGGAAAAGTCCGAAGATCTCCTGGATGACACGGACGAGTATCGCAACAATTAGCCGATGTTGAAGCCGTGGTTGCAGGGTGGTTCCTAATTGCTGCTTCCCTACGCTCGGCTCATCTTCGTCAGTGAACGCGTGGCAGGACCTGGCATGCCGGCTTGTCGCGGCGCGTGCGAGTCAAATGGTCTGTGCGCAGCGAGGCCGTCTTTTTCCGACGTCACCATTGCAGTGGCCCCCGGTCGCCCGCCAGACCTCTCCTCTATCTCATGAGTCATTTTCTCTTTATCGCCGGCGCCTTGCGCGAACGGACTTCGCAGGACAGCGCTGAACTCCAACTGGGCGCAGGCATATGGGGACTGTGCACCACTCTGATTCGTGACAATCTTCAAAAGTTCCTGTCGCCGGAATCCCACGGACTGGTCTATGTGCTGAAAGAAGGCATTTGCGCGGAGTTTGCGATTACCTCACCGGTTTTGCCGGTTCAGGCCTTGGACGACTTTTTGAAGGACGAAGTGCGGACGGAAGCGCGGTATGGGTTTGTGCGAGTGACGCCGGTGCGGCGCTGGCAGGGTAGTGCCCCAGACTGTCAGGTTTTGCTGCAAAGGGCTCTGGGGATAGAGGAGCCAACGGAACTGACCAGGCGGCTCAGTCTCGGGATGCATCGTCTTTCCAATGCGGAGCACCAGGCGATTCTCGAAGGGTTGGGTCCGGGAGCGTGACCGGGTCGGTTACGTCCGCACCGAACGGTTGCCTAATCGAGTGTGCGTCCGGTCATGAGATGGTAGGCCTCCTCAATCGTACTGACCTCCTTGACTTCGACGTTGAGATCCCAGGAAAGCCGGTCGATGTTCCAGCGCGGATCGTGTCGTTGGCCTTCGGGAATGAGGATGGTGCGATAACCCTCGCGAACGGCTGCGCTAATCTTATCAGGAATGCCTCCGACGGGCCCGATCGTGCCATCTTTGGTGATCGTGCCGGTCATGGCGATGCCTCGCTGAATGCGATCCCCGTTCAGAAGCGCTACAAACCCCACCGTCATCACCGCACCGGCGCTTGGACCGTCGGTGCCGGTCGAGGTATAGGCGATGCCGATGGCGCTGACGGTGCCCGCATGGTCGATATGCGGCGTGTGGTCAATGGCGTATTGAAAGGCCAGGGCCATGGAACTGAGATTGCTCTGCCCGGGCCGGATGTTACCGCCTTGCCACTGCAGCACCATGGGAGAGGGATTTGGGAGGCGATCCCATCGCAGTAGGAGGACTTCGAAGACCCCCTTGTCGTTGGACTGGATCGCGGCGAGTACCGGGATTTCCACGATGGATTCGGCCGCGGCCGGGTGGAAATCGGCGAGCAGCATAGAGATACACAGACAGAGGATGCGTAGGCCGGTATGAGTGATCCTATGGGCAGCGGAGGGAGGCATATGAGAGGGAGTCTACCAAAGGCGTTTCTGGAGTAAAGTATTCGCTCGATTTTCTATCCCTTCTTCGATGTTATCCTGCCTCCCAGAGCCACTTATGGAGTTGTTGAACCGGTCTTTTGCACAATGTCGAGTGATTGCCTGGCTGATGTTGAGCATACTTTGTGGAATGGGCCTAAGCCCCGGGATGCTTCGCGCCGAGTGCACGGTGGAGAGGGGTAAAACCGGTGCGACGGTCGCCTTTACGCTGCGGCTGAGCAGCACCTGCACCGAGGCCGAGCGTGAGGCACGCGCCATTCCCGCCCGAGACCTATTGCGTGTGCTTGCAGCGGGGAGAGGCATAGACCTGGCGGGTGTCGTGATCCAGGGCGATCTGCTGCTCGATGAGCTGCCGAAGAAGAAGGCGGAGGCGGTGCAAGATCTGTCGCCTGAAGACCGTCGGGTTCTCGACGGGCTCAACGATGAGGACGTCCATGTCATCCGTGGCCCGTTCGTTCTCAAGCACGCACGTGTCCGGGGACGGATCGTCAATCGAGCTACGCGGGGATTTTTGCTGATCACCGGACCAGTGGTCCTGGCGCACACCCATTTTGAAGGTTCTGTCGATCTGTCGCGAACGATATTCCTCGGGTTGGTCGATGGGTCGAGTGCGACCTTTGGTCAGGAAACCTATTTTGTGCAGGATCGTTTCACGCAGGGCGCCATGTTTTCGGGCACTCGCTTCGGTCCGCACGCCCGTTTTCATCGCTCACTGTTTGCGGGTCCGGCGATATTCCAAAGCGCCGTTTTTCATGGCTTGACCGAATTTTTGGAAGTGGTCTTTGAACAGAATGCGAATTTCTCGCGGGCGTCGTTTGAAATGGGAACCGGATTTTCCGGGGCACATTGCCGTGCGGCGTGCGACTTCTCGGCGGCGCAGTTCGATCGTGAAGCCTTCTTCCTCTTTGCCCTCTTCGATCAGTCTGTCACCTTCGCTTCGGCCCGATTCGGTTCTCAAGCCGATTTCTCAGACGCCTCATTCAAGGAGCGCGATGACCTCGCGCAAGCGACATTCGTCCACCCGCCGCTCTTAGCTCGAACTACTCGTGTTACCGCAACGATGCCCGGTCGCAAGAGCGCGACCCCCTCTTCGCAGGCGGTGACGATCTCCCTTTTTGTGATGGCGCTAGGAATTCTGATTTACATCATCAAGGCCAGATAGACCCCAACATATAGTTTTAACCTTGCCCGCCCCCCCCATAACTTGGTATAAGATTAAAACTTCGTCCAAGGAGCGCCTGTACCTCATGGACCAATCTGAGCTGCCCTACCAAGTCAAGATCGAGAACTTCGAAGGTCCCCTGGATCTCCTCTTGCACCTCATCAAGAAGAACGAGATCAATATCTATGACATTCCAATAGCACTGATCGCCCAGCAGTATTTGGATTATCTGTCGGTGATGAAGGAGTTGAATCTCGGGGGGGCCGGCGAGTTCCTCGTGATGGCGGCCACGTTACTGCATATCAAATCGCGCATGTTATTGCCGGTTGAAGAGGCAGCCGTGGATGAGGACGACGGCCCCGATCCACGCGAAGAACTCGTTCGGAGACTGCTCGAATACAAACAGTTCAAAGAGGCGGCGTCGCAGCTCGAATATAAGGAGCGTCTGTGGCGGGACGTATTTTCTCGCGAGCCTGGTCCGTCCATAGCACTCACCCAGGACGAGAGTTTCCTCGACGAGATCTCGTTGTTTGATCTGGTCGATGCGCTGCAGGGTGTCCTGTCACGCCATCCGGGGAAGCGTTTGGTCGAAATCATTCCCGATAACTTGACGGTACGCACCCGCATGAGCGCCATTATCGAAGCCTTGGAAGAGCAGGAGTCCATGGCGTTCACGGCTCTCTTCGATGCGTCGAGTCATCGGCTCGTCGTGATTGTGACATTCCTGGCCCTCCTCGAGCTGATTCGCATCAGGGTCGTGCGTGTGTTTCAAAGCGAAACCTTTGGGACGATTCTTGTCTCGCGTGCCTTTTCGGCTGTTGCAGAAGGAGATCTAGTGGAGGAGTCTGAATGGAAGAACCTATGAGTCTCAGCACGGAGGACGCGGTAGAGGGGTTTGTGGAGGGACGAGAGCGCGTGCAAGAGTCATCTGTTTGTTGTGAGGCGGAGACCGAGACCACGTCCGAGATTGGTGGGGGCGTTGCCGATGAGACATCGCCGCCATCTTCTGATTCGGCCCACTCCGATCTTCGAACGTTAAAAGGAATCCTTGAGGCGTTGCTCTTTGTCGCAGCCGATCCCATTCCCGTTACCCGGTTCTCAGCATTACTGGGAGCGGTGACGAAGCAAGAGCTCGAACAGGCGCTGATCAGCCTCAGCTACGACTATGAACAGGAGGGTCGCGGGCTGCAGTTGGTTGAAGTGGCCGGGGGCTACCGCATCGTCACCAAAGCCGAATTTGCGCCCTGGCTGAAACGCTTGGAGAAGGTGAAGGCTCCATCGAAGCTTTCGCGCTCCGCCTTGGAATCACTGGCGATTATTGCGTATAAGCAGCCGATCGTCCGCGCGGAAGTTGAACAGATCCGAGGGGTCGAAACGTCGGGAGTCATTCGGACATTGTTGGAGCGAAAACTTGTGCGTATCGTAGGCCGGAAGGAAGAGCCGGGGCGACCGATCATGTACGGGACGACGAAATTCTTCCTCGAACATTTTGGCCTTCGTGATCTATCTCAGCTGCCGCCGCTCCGCGAGTTCAAAGAGTTAGGCGAGGCCGAGCAGGCTATGTTGCCGATGGATGAATCTGCTGAGATAGGCGGTGAGTCGTTAGCGCAACATTGTATGGCCTCCGCTGAGCCCGTTGCCGGGGAAGGGTTCGCAGATGCCACGTGTGTCGAGGCGAATGGGACGGTAACGGCGATGCGTACGGGTGATGTGGTCCAAGATGATGCCGAAAGTGAGCTGATGGTCGTTGAAGTCGTAGACGAATCCTAACCCTGATCCTACCTTCGACTTCGATGAAGTGGTCGAAGAAAAATTTTGACTGGCTCCTGCCGGGTTTTCGATTTCCTACGAAGTGCCTCTATCAGTAAGCCTGTGAGCAGAGTTGCTTCCGAAGACCTTTCTCGCATCGCTCCACGACGAGCGGCTCCTTCACTCAGGGGAATGACCTAGCGGCAACCGATCGGAATGAAGCCTGCTCCGAATATCCTTGAGAGAGCCACATACCGGGCATTGTCGTAATACGCATAACCCGGAGAGTACCAGTTGCGAGCCGTCGGATTCCCGCCGTAGGATGGGTCGGTCCCAAAGAAAAACCCTCCGCGACTATTCTGCGTCAGATGAATCCACTCCATGTACATGCTGCAGACTTCTGCCTGAACCGATCCGCCTGCCGTATTACCGGCATACCAGTCGCGTGCAAAATCGGGTACCTGCGTCAGGTTTCGCAAGGCGCCGATTGGGGTGTCGTAAGCAAAATCGTTCATCCGCGGCATAGGCTGATAGGTTGAACCACCGGGTGAGGGGCGGAACGGCATATCCGGTAATGAGGGCACGACGGAAAGCGCTTGGAGCGCTTTTGGCTGACATCCCGGCCGTTCTTTATTCGTATAGAGAGCCGTGCCATCGGCGCCGGGGCACTCCCACATGTCCACAGCGGATGATTCCATCGCTTGCACGGTGGGGATGAGGATCAGACTCGCGGCAAAGCATGCGAGCACAAGTCGTGTTGGCCACATGGTACACCTCCGATAGGTTCATCTTATTGGGCGAGCGCAGTGTTTTTTAGCTTCGACAGTGCAGAGCCTATGACATTCGGAAGATGCGCGTCCATCCAGCTTTGGGGGGATGGACGCCGTACGAGCTCACTGAGATGTACGGGGCCCGTTCAGTTCATGCGTTAGGTCACTCGGAAATCGTTAGGAGAAGCCAGGTCGCCGCCTCAGACAGCGCTGGTCGTGCCTTGACTCCCTTCTTTTCGCTTTGTTAGACTGCCCGATCTAAGTTATTGAAACATCCGCTAATCTTCACTTGTCTCGTACCACGAGGAACACCATGACCAAGGCCTGGCTGCTCGACGAAATGTTTCGGTTTGACCGCCATCATCTCACGGCGGAGGGAAGTCAGAGCGAATGGGGCTCCGGGGATTCCGTCGCGGAGGAGGAGGATCTCCCTCCCGCGCCGAGTGGGGTAGCCGCCAAGGCTGGAAATGGCCGGGTGATGATCACCTGGGATGCGGTGCCGGAGGCAATGTATTACAACCTATATTTCATGACCACCAAGGGAGTGCTGATCAAGTTTTCAGAACTGACGCGTCCCATCGCGAGCGCGGATGATTTCAAGACCGTCATCGGGGTGACCAAGGAAAAAGGGACCTGCATTGAAGGCGCACAATCACCCTTCATGCACGACGATCTGGCAAATGGGACCTGTTATCACTATGTCGTCACCGTCGTGACCCAGAAGGGTGAAAGCCCTGAATCGCGGGAAGTGATGGCGATTCCAGCTCCCTATCTGATTGTCAAGATTATCGGGCGGGAAGGCGTGGAAGACAGCGAGTTCAGCTCCCCGACCGGCATTGCCGTGGATAAGGACGGCAATCTGTACGTCGCCGATACGGACAATCATTCGATTCAGAAATTCGACAAAGAGGGTACCTTTCTCGGGCGCTGGGGCGGAGAAGCAGGCAGCGCAGAGGGCGGATTTTATTATCCGCGCGGGTTGACCACCAATGTAGAGGGACAGGTATATGTGGCCGATACCGGAAACAATCGCGTGCAGCGTCTCGATACCGACGGCAATCCTATGAAATCGTGGGGTAAATTCGGATTTGCCTGGCGCGGAGCCGATATGAATAAATTCGATGCACCATGGGGTGTGACGACCGACCAAGAAGGTAACATCTATGTCACCGACACCAATAACGCCCGTATTCAAAAATTCAAAGGTGACGGCACGCCGCTATTGAAGTGGGGACGGGATGGAAGCTTTGACGGCGCGTTTTTCTTCCCGCGTGGAGTGGCGGTGGATTTTGTAGGGAATACGTATGTCGCCGACGAGGGCAACAATCGCATCCAGAAATTCGACACGCGCGGCAGTTTTTTGACCAAATGGGGACGCGAGGGAAGTGGCCCGGGCCAGTTTAAAGCACCCTGGGGAGTGACTTGCGACGCCTTGGGTAATGTCTACGTCGTCGATCAGGGCAATCACCGCATCCAAAAGTTTGACGGCAACGGCACGTTCCTTTGTGCCTGGGGCAATCGCGGTCGGACGGAGGGTCAGCTGAATTTTCCGTCCGGGGTCGCCGTCGATAAAGAAGGAGCCGTGTATGTCGTCGACAGTGGCAATCACCGGGTGATTAAGTATGTACCCACAGATGAAGAATTAAATCGGGGGAAGGAAGAACGCGAACGGGCTCAGGTAGTGACCGATTATCCGATTCCGCGCAACGTGGCCATCAAGCCCGGAGACACCGAAACCTTTTTAAGTTGGATGGATGTGCCCGGAGCAGTCTCGTACAATCTCTATTTCCACACTACGGCAAAGCTGACGCTGGAAGGCGGTACGAAGATCGAGGGAGTATCCAGCCCTTACAATCACACCGGATTAACCAATGATCAGGCTTATTATTATGCCCTGACAGCGGTGTATGAGGATGGCACAGAGAGCGGACTTTCCGAAGAGGTGTCGACTACGCCGGTTCTGATTGATATCACGGCCCCGCAAACGCCCTATGCAGTCATCAACCACGGCGCGTTCATGACGAATTCGCCTGAAATTGTGGTGACCATCTCCGCCACAGATCTCGATACCGGCGTTGCCGCCTACTATATCTCCGAAAATCCGATGACGCCGATGGCGGGAACGCCGGGGTGGGTTGAAGTTCCACCGGAAATCAAGTTCGGCGCGACGATCCCCTTTATTCTTTCTCCGAGCGACGGGCAGAAGACGGTCATGGTCTGGTTTAAAGACGTCGGGAACAATATTTCGACGCCGGCGAGCGCCACCATTTTGGTCAACACCTCCGGGTATCTCTGCGTCTCCAAATGGGGGAAGCCTGGTCGCGGCGCTTCATTACTGCACGGCGGGGAGTTCATGGCTCCGGTGTATGGGCTGGCCATCGATCAACAAGGCGCCATCTTTGTCGTGGACAACGGCAACAATCGGGTCCAAAAGTTCGACCGCGCCGGGAATTTCATTATCCTGTGGGGAAACTTCGGTGCCGCCAACGCCAATTTTCACAATGCGACGGGGATTGCGTGCGATGCCAAAGGCGACGTCTACGTGGTCGATACGAACAATCATCGCGTCCAGAAATTTGACGGAAAGTTGGGCGGCTACATCATGAAGTTCGGCTCGCGTGGAAACGGCGAAGGCCAGTTCAATGCGCCATGGGGTATCGCGATCGATCGCGTGCGCGGCTACATTTATGTCGTCGACAGCGCAAATTTCAGAGTGCAGAAATTCGATATGGGCGGGGAGTTCATCATGTCGTGGGGGAGTTTCGGAAACGGCGACGGCCAGTTCTATTTCCCCCGGGGGATTGCCGTTGATCAGGCCGATGGCACAGTCTACGTCGTCGACATGGGAAATCACCGCATTCAGAAATTCGATACCAGTACCAATGTGCTGCCGCAGTTGCTTACCAAATGGGGAGGCAGTTCAGAAGCCGGGCATGCCAGCAGCCCATTGGCGCAGGAGGCCGGACAGCTGCGATCGCCTTGGGGCATTGCCGTCGATGGCCAAGGGGATGTGTACGTGACGGATACGGGCAACCATCGCGTGGAAAAGTTCGACCGCGAGGGGAATTTCATCGCTCAGTGGGGTGGGTTCGGCGGCGGTGACGGGCAATTCAATTTCCCCTACGGCATCGTGGTGGATTCCAGAGGAAGCGTATTCGCCGTCGACAGCGGAAACACCAGGGTGCAGCAGTTCATGCCGTCGGAAGAAGGCAGCGAACGATTGCAGGAAGAGGCGGAAGCCGATGCAGAATTGGGGCAGGTCGACAAGACGACGAAGGTGTAGCAGGCTGCGGAAAAACTATTTTGGCACGCTAGAATTCCGATGATCCGCACGTGTGCACAGTAGGGTGAACACTTCCGCAGGATGCTCAAAATGGCCGTCCAGCAAGGCCGCAGCGAGTGAAGGGCCGAGGCGTACCCTCTGGGTACGTTGAGGGTCTGAACGATGCGCGAACGCTGCTGGCGGACTTTTTCAGCATCCTGCTAGGGGCAACGGGCGAGAGGCCCGGGAGAGGGTGGGATTTGATGTTGGATAAGGAGATTCGGGTGGGATTGACGTACGACGACGTCGTCCTGGTGCCGGCGAAATCGCACGTCCTCCCCAGCGAGGTCGATACCCGAACCCGTCTATCCCGAAACATTCCGCTCAATATTCCCATCGTCAGCGCCGCAATGGATACTGTGACGGAAGCGCGGCTAGCTATAGCGATGGCGCAGGAGGGGGGGATCGGCATCATTCACCGGGTGCTCTCGCCGACCGACCAAGCTGCCGAAATCGATAGAGTAAAAAAATCTGAGAGCGGCATGATTCTGGATCCCATCACGATCTCACCCGACCAGACCATTCGTGATGCGCACGATCTTATGTCCAGATATCGGATCTCCGGGATCCCGGTGACCAAGGGCGGCAAGCTGGTCGGCATCCTGACGAATCGCGATTTGCGGTTCGAGACCCGAATGGACCTGAAGGTGTCGCAAGTGATGAAGCGCGACAAGCTCATTACCGCGCCGGAAGGGACCGATCTGGAGAAGGCGCGGGAAATTCTGCATGAACACCGGATTGAAAAGCTCCCGGTGGTGAACAAGCAGTTTGAGCTCAAAGGGTTGATCACGATTAAAGACATCGAAAAGCGCATTAAGTATCCTCATGCGTGCAAAGACACTCACGGTCGTTTGCGGGTAGGAGCAGCTCTAGGGGTCGGTCCTGAGACTGGAGAGCGCGTCGCCTTGCTCGTCAAAGCCGGGGTGGATGTCGTTGTCGTGGATACGGCGCACGGGCATTCACAGGCGGTGCTGGATACGGTGAAAATGGTGCGGAAGGCCCATCCTCAGTTGGACATCATCGCGGGCAATATTGCGACGGCCCAGGCGGCGAAGGATTTAGTGAAGGCCGGTGTGGATGCGGTCAAAGTGGGCGTGGGGCCGGGATCGATTTGCACGACGCGGATGGTGTCCGGTGCGGGCATGCCGCAGCTGACAGCCATTGCGGATTGCGCCAAGGTGTTGTCCGGATCCGGCATCCCGGTGATTGCGGATGGCGGCATCAAGTATTCCGGCGATATTACGAAAGCCCTGGCAGCGGGTGCCTCGGCGGTCATGTTGGGCAGTCTTCTGGCGGGGACCGAAGAAGCCCCTGGCGAAACGGTGTTGTTCCAGGCCCGGACCTACAAGGTGTATCGTGGAATGGGGTCGATCGGAGCCATGGAGCGGGGCGGGGGCGATCGGTACGGACAGGCCGGACGGCCTGCCCCGAAGCTCGTACCGGAAGGGATTGAAGGCCGGGTGCCGTACAAGGGACTGTTGGCGCCGCATATCTATCAAATGGTCGGCGGGGTAAAGTCCGGCATGGGTTACTGCGGGTGTAAGACCATACCGGATTTGCAGCAAAAGGCGATGTTCATCCGTCAAACAATAGCCGGCCTGCGTGAAGGACATGTGCACGACGTCATCATCACCAAAGAAGCCCCCAATTATCGCACCGATTGGGAATAACCTCGCGTGAAACGTTCCTCGTGAAGCGTATCTCGTAATTCCGATCTCCTCACTACACGCACCACGGTTCACGCTCCACGAAAAACGTCTCCATGGAACTCTGGCACGATAGAATCATCGTCCTCGACTTCGGGTCTCAGTACACCCAGTTGATTGCGCGGCGCATTCGCGAAGCGCAGGTCTACTCGCAGATCTTGCCCTGTACGGTTCCCCTCGCCACCGTGTTGGCCTACCGACCGAAAGGCATCGTGCTGTCCGGCGGTCCGTCGAGCGTGTATGACAAGAAGGCGCCATCAGTCTCGAAACAACTCTTCGATCAAAGTATTCCCATTCTTGGCATCTGCTATGGCATGCAACTGGTGACGCATCTCCAAGGTGGCGAGGTGGAAAAGGCTACGCATCGGGAATTCGGCAGAGCTGAGCTGCATCTCGACGACCGGTCGGATCTATTCAAAGGCATCGGCACCGGCGGGTCTAGCGGAGTCTGGATGTCGCACGGCGATCGAATTAAGCGCATGCCGGACGGGTTCCGTTCCATTGCACATACGGATAATTCGCCTATCGCGGCCATGAAGCGGCACGATGCCACACAGCGCATCTACTGCCTCCAGTTTCATCCTGAGGTGGCACACACCTCCGAAGGCGCCGGAATCTTACGGAATTTCGTCTACGACATTTGCGGCTGCAAGCCGACCTGGACCATGCGGTCCTACGTTGAGACGGCGGTGGAGCAGATTCGGGACAAGGTTGGCAAAGAGCGAGTGATCTGTGCCTTGAGCGGCGGGGTTGATTCGTCGGTGGCGGCGGCTCTCACGCATCGAGCGATCGGTGACCAGTTGACCTGCATTTTTGTGGACAATGGAGTGTTGCGGGCTGGTGAGCGCGATCAAGTGCAGAAAACGTTTGCCTCGCAGTTGCATCTGAACATGCGGATGCTCGATCGCACCAGTCAGTTTCTCACGGCTCTGAAGGGTGTCATTGATCCCGAGAGAAAACGGAAGATCATCGGACGGTTGTTCATTAAGAATTTCGAAGTCGAATCCAAGAAGTTCAAGGAGGTCACCTACTTGGTACAAGGGACGTTGTATCCGGATGTCATTGAAAGTGTCAGTTTCAAGGGGCCGTCGGCAACGATCAAGACGCACCACAATGTCGGCGGGTTGCCGACGAGGATGAAGTTGAAACTCGTCGAACCTCTTCGAGAACTGTTCAAGGACGAAGTGCGGGTGTTGGGACAGGAACTCGGACTGCCGGATGAAATTATCTGGCGGCAGCCGTTTCCGGGACCAGGATTGGCTATTCGAGTGCTCGGCGCGGTGACGAAGGACCGTTTGGCTATCCTGCGCGGTGCGGAAACGATCGTCGACCAAGAGATCCGAGGCGCAGGTCTGTATCGGGAAATTTGGCAGGCCTTCGCCGTCTTGCTGCCGATCCGAACGGTGGGCGTCATGGGGGATCAGCGAACGTATGAGTATGTCATTGCGATTCGCGCGGTGACGAGTCTCGACGGCATGACCGCTGACTGGGCCAAGATTCCGAACGATGTGCTAGGGAAAATGTCGAGTCGGATCATCAACGAAGTGAAGGGTGTCAACCGCGTGGTCTATGACATCAGTTCCAAGCCACCGTCAACGATCGAGTGGGAGTAGGCACATCGTGAAGCGTGAAACGATGTAAATAATCTGATTCCTCGAACGACGAGAGACGAACTACGCTTCACGGAAGGACTACATGGAAGTCAGACTACAGAAACTCATCGCCGGGACCGGGCTTGCTTCGCGACGCAAGTCCGAAGAGCTGATCACGTCCGGTCGCGTGACCATCAACGGCCATGTGGTGAAGGAACTCGGCACCAAGGTGGATCCCGATCGAGATCACGTCAAGGTTGACGGCAAACATCTGCGGGCTGCGCAGCCCTATGTGTATCTCATCCTGAACAAACCCAAAAATGTCATGTCCACTCTCGACGATCCTGAAGGGCGTCCGACCGTGAAGGATCTGTTGCACGGGGTGACGGTGCGGGTGTTTCCCGTCGGGCGGTTGGATTTCGACAGCGAAGGGCTCATGTTGCTGACCAACCACGGGGATCTCGCTCAGGCTCTCCTTCATCCGCGCTACCATATTCCGAAAACTTATTTGATCAAGGTCAAAGGCGTGCTCGATGATGTTAAGATCGAGGCTCTCGAACGGGGCGTCAAACTCGAGGACGGGTTCACGGCCCCCGCGAAAGTGATGAAGGTCAGCAAAGCGGAAAGCAATTCCTGGCTCGAAGTTACTATCCATGAGGGACGGAAGCATCAAGTGAAGCGAATGATCGAGACTGTCGGCCATTCGGTCATCAAGCTCACACGGATACGCATGGGGCCTTTGCTCTTGGGAGATCTAGCATCGAGAGAATACCGCTTTTTAACTGACCGCGAGGCGAATCGATTGCGTGAGTTGGTGGAAGATCGAGTGGCCCGAGTCGAGAGTGCGGAATTGGATGCTGCAGGAAAGCCTGTTCGCTGGAAGGCGCCGACGGCACCGGCTCCACCGCGTCCGCCCAAGCCTGAGCGCTCAGGGCGAGGGCCGAAGTCTCGACGTTCCGAGCGAGGATCACGGTCTCAGCGTTCCGGAACAACCGACAACCCCAAAGGTTCTCGTCGTGGTGCCACGGCGCGGCGCAGGGGATCCGGATCTCATTATCAGCCGTCCGAACGACGATCGGGTGCTCAACCATCCCGCCCCAGTGGGAAGTCTTCAGGGCAAGGCTTTGTTACAAGAACGCGGCGTCCCGGACCTGGGAAAAAGTCTCAGCGCTCCCAGCCAGATGCGGGGTTCCAGCGCTCCCGGCCTGGCGCGAAGCCTCCAGGTGCTAACCGTGGCGCGGCGATGCGCCGCTCTGGGCCTGGCCAGAAATCTCAACAAAACCGGCGTGGACTACCCCCGACTTCACGCCAGGGGCAGAGAGGCCCTGCTAGAAAGTCGCGGCCGTCGACGCGGAGAAGAGCATGAGGATCAGGACCCATCGGTGTGGAGAATTGACCAAATCACACGTCGGCCAACAAGTGGTCTTGAACGGGTGGGTACAACGCCGTCGGAATCACGGCACGGTGCTCTTCATCGATTTGCGCGACCGGACAGGACTGACCCAGGTGGTGTGTAACGCCGAGCGGAATGCGACGGTGCATCAGGTCGCCCAAACCTTGCGCAGTGAGTGCGTCGTCTCGGTCAGCGGACAGGTTATGGCCCGTCCGGAAGAATCACGGAATTCGACCTTGCCGACCGGCGATATCGAGATCTTCGTGGATGGCATCGACATTCTCAACGAAGCCAAAACGCCGCCTTTCGTGATCGAAGACGATACCGAGATTACCGAGGCGCTGCGATTGAAGTACCGCTATCTCGATCTCAGGCGACCAAGAATGCAGCGGCTGCTCGGGTTGCGACATGGCATCATGCAGGCTGTACGGGCTTTCTTGAACGGTGAGCAGTTTCTCGAAGTGGAAACCCCTGTGTTGACCAAGAGCACCCCGGAAGGCGCACGGGATTATCTGGTGCCGAGCCGGGTCAACTCCGGGATGTTCTACGCGCTCCCACAGTCGCCGCAGTTGTTCAAGCAGGTGCTGATGGTGAGCGGCGTCGATCGGTATTACCAAATCGCCCGCTGCTTTCGCGATGAAGACCTGCGTCATGACCGGCAGCCTGAGTTCACGCAGATCGATCTCGAAATGTCGTTCGTAGATCGTGAACAGGTCATGTCGCTGATGGAGCGGATGATCGTATCCGTATTCAAGGCCGCCGGGGGCGTTCAGCTGCCCGTGCCCTTTCCGCGTATGACCTATGCCGAAACCCTGGGGCGCTACGGTTCCGATAAGCCGGATCTCCGGTTCGGTATGCCGTTGCATGATGTCATGGCATTTGCTGCGAAGAGTGAGTTCAAAGTGTTCAAAGAGGTAGCGACCAACGGCGGGATCGTGAAGGCCCTGATCGTGTCGGGTGGAGCGTCCATGGCGCGGAGTCGCATTGATGCGCTGGGTGAGACGGCGAAGAGCTTTGGCGCCAAGGGGCTGGCCTGGTTGAAGATCACAGCGGAGGGGCAGTTGGAATCGGTGATCGCCAAATACCTCGACGCCCAGGCGTTTGCGGCGTCCCTGCCCGAAGCGAAACCCGGCGATCTGGTCCTCTTCGGGGCAGACAAGCCCGGTGTGGTTCATGATGTCTTGGGGCGAATCAGGCTGCAGCTAGGCGAAGAATTGAAGCTGATCGATAAGACAGCGTGGAAGCCGTTGTGGGTGACGGAGTTCCCTCTGCTGGATTATTCGCCGGAAGAAAAGCGCTACATTTTCATGCATAATCCCTTTGCCGCGCCGATGGATGAAGACCTGTCGTTCTTGGATGCGGAGCCGTTGAAGGCGAGGGCGAAGGCCTACGATATGGTGCTCAACGGGAGCGAAATCGGTGGTGGCAGCATTCGAAACCACCGCAGCGACATTCAGTTTCGGATCCTCGATCTGTTGGGAATCGACAAGGAACAGGCTCAAGCCAAATTCGGTTTCCTGCTGGAGGCCTTAGACTATGGCGCGCCTCCGCACGGCGGGATCGCGTTCGGCCTCGACCGGATAATTATGCTGCTGGGCTGCGCCGATTCCATTCGCGATGTCATCGCCTTCCCAAAGACCCAGCGTGCGCAATGTCCGCTCACTGAAGCGCCGTCTTCCGTGAGTGCCGATCAGTTGAAAGAATTGCGGATCAAGTTGGATCTCGTCGAGTAGGAGGGGGTCCGACCCATGGCCGGCAATACGTTTGGCCGAGTCTTCACCGTTACCTCATTCGGCGAGAGCCACGGGCCGGCGATCGGCTGTGTCGTCGATGGTTGTCCGCCCGGCCTTGTCCTTTCCACGGCAGATATTCAACAGGATCTCGATCGACGTAAGCCAGGCACCTCCCGTCACGTTACCCAGCGGCAGGAGTCCGATACCGTCGAAATTTTGTCAGGTGTGTTCGAAGGCAAAACCACCGGCACCTCCATCGCCCTCCTCATCAGAAACGAAGACGCCCGCAGCCGAGACTACGGCAATCTTGCTGAGACCTTCCGTCCCGGCCACGCCGATTACACCTATTGGCAGAAGTATGGTATCCGCGATCACCGTGGTGGAGGTCGATCCTCGGCGCGTGAAACGGCGGTGCGTGTCGCTGCCGCCGCGATTGCCAGGAAGTGGCTCTCAGAAACATACGGCGTGGTGATTCGCGGTTATCTGAGTCAGCTCGGGCCGATTGAATTACCCTTCAAGACGTGGGATGCGGTCAGCACCAACGCCTTTTTCTCGGCAGATCCCGACAGCGTGGCGACGTGCGAGACCTTTATGGATGAGCTGCGGAAGGCCGGTGATTCCGTCGGGGCAAGAATTACGACGGTCGCGGAGCAGGTGCCGGTCGGGTGGGGAGCACCGGTCTATGCGAAGCTGGATGCCGACTTGGCAGCCGGCATGATGAGCATCAATGCCGTGAAGGCGGTTGAGATCGGAGCGGGCTTCGAGTCGGTCACCCAGCGCGGCTCCGAACATGGCGACGAACTGACGCCGGACGGTTTTCTATCCAATCATGCCGGTGGCATCCTTGGCGGCATCTCCACCGGCCAGGATGTCGTAGTGACCATCGGCATCAAGCCGACTTCCAGTATTCGCATCGCTCGCCGCTCCATCGACAAGCAGGGGAATCCGGTGACGGTAGAGACCAATGGCCGCCACGATCCCTGCGTCGGGATCCGCGCCACGCCCATCGCCGAGGCCATGATGGCCCTTGTTTTGATGGATCATGCGCTCCTGCATCGCGCGCAGAACGCCGACGTGAAGACCTCCACGCCGAAGATTGCAGCGTCCGCCAAGACATCAGCCACCT
>JACCYV010000056.1 GCA_013696305.1 Nitrospira sp. | reverse complement strand
GCTTGTTTGTTGACGCCGCGCCGCCTCTTCCTCTCGGCCGGCGGCTTCAACGAAGCCGACTTTGGTGTGGCCTATAACGATGTGGACTACTGCTATCGGCTGGTTGATCAGGGGTATCGTTGCGTCTATTGTCCCGATGCCCAGCTCATCCATTATGAAGGCTACTCACGGGGTTTCCGAGACGACCCCGATGAGGTCGTTGCGTTCAAGCGGCTGTACAGGCGCCGGAGAGATCCGTGGTACAGCCCGCATCTGTCCCTTGTCGATGAAGGGTTCAACATAGCGCCCCGAACGATCGCTGAGCGACGGCAAAAGCCGATTCCAACCGTCATGACGGCCCTGAGTCTGAACTGCGAGGGGGCGCCATGGAGTCAGTTCGAGCTCACGAGGGAACTGGCCAAGCGTCAGGTCATTCAGCCCATCGTATTTTCTCCGGTAGACGGGCCACTCCGTTTGCTTTACGAGGAGCATGGCATTCCTGTCATGGTCGATCGGCATCCATTGTGGGGTGTGACAACCTTGAAAGGGTATGAAGACGCGGTCACAGCGTTCTCGTCGAAATGTCATTCGTGGGGAGCGGAGTTGGTCTATGCGAATACGTTGCAGACCTTCTACGCGATTGCAGCGGCCCATCAGGCAGGATTGCCCTCCGTGTGGAATCCGAGAGAAAGCGAGCCATGGCAGACCTATTTTGACTATTTACCTGACGGAGCTGTGCAAAGAGCCTACGATTGTTTTGCGCTGCCCTACCGCGTGGTGTTTGTGGCCGATGCCACGTGCGAGGCGTATAAGGCTCTCAACACGCGACACAATTTTACCGTGATTCGAAATGGTCTGGACAGGACACCTATTGAGCTGGCCCGCGGTGAATGGTCTCGAGAACGGGCGCGTTCTTCGATCGGAGCCCTTCCCGAAGACATCGTGATTTTGCTCCTGGGAACGGTCTGTGCCAGGAAAGGGCAGCAGGACTTGGTCAGAGCCGTTGCCAAACTCGCCCACGACCTGCAGGATCGAATCCGATGTTATGTCGTAGGGGATCGTCCCGGCGACTACAGCTCCGAGTTGCATGCCCTGGTAAGAAAGCTCCCCACCCCGTTGCGCGCCAGGATGCACATTGTACCGGAGACCCGGGAGACTGCTCAGTATTATCGAGGGGCTGATCTGTTCCTCTGCACCTCAAAGCTCGAAAGTTATCCACGGGTGGTCCTTGAGGCGATGGCCTATGGTCTGCCCATTGTCACCACCCCGGTGTTCGGTATTCGTGAGCAGGTCCGGGAGGGCGTGAATGCGTCATTTTATGAGCCCGGCGACAGCAACGCGCTGGCCGCACGACTGGCCGACCTGATCCAAGATGGGCAAGTACGCTCCAGCATGGCAGCAAACAGTGCAAAGGTGCTGGCGCTCGGGACCGATTTTGAGGAGATGGTCATGGGGTACGAAAATATTTTTGCTGAAGCCTGGCTGACCCGGGGGAGGCCAGGGGCATAACCATGAAATTTAATCTTGAGACGCCCACCGGGGATATTTTGGATACGGTCAGTCGGTTCTCCGGCTGGTATGTTCCTGACCACGGCCATCGCCCCCGGCTCTCTGTCACATGCAAAGGAGAACAGGAGGCCGCGTTGGAATGGGGCAGCATTCGTCCGGACGTCTCCTCGGTTTACCCGGCCTACCCGCAAGCCATTATCAGCGGGTTTCAAGGGGACTTGCTGGTCGCTGAGCCTGAGGCGGGTGGAACGATGGAGGTGACTCTCCGCGATGAGGCCAGCCCAGAGGGGGAATTGTTTCGGCGCATCTATACGGTTGGCGCGCACCGCGCTCCCGCCATGCGGGACCGGTCCTTCAATACTCTTGATTTGATCGTCTGTCCGGAATGCCATTCGCAGCTTCGTCGACATGACCGTGCGTGGGCCTGTCCCACATGCGCAATATTTGCGAGCCTGCGCGGCGGGGTGCCGCATTTTTTGGAGGAGCAAGGAACGCCCTGTCTTCACCTGAGTGAGCAGACCACCACTCATCCCTATTCGTCGGATGTGCTCGAATTACTCGAACGCCACACTAAGGGAGTCATCCTTGATTTTGGAGCCGGTCACACGCCTAAAGAGTTGCTGCGTCCGAATGTCGTCTATCTCGATGCGGTGCAGTACCGGTGGACGGATCTCGTGTGCACGCGCGTGCGCCTGCCTTTTCGCGATCAGACCTTTGATGCCATCGTGAGCCAGGCCGTGTTCGAACATCTTCAGGATCCTCATCAGAGCGCGCGCGAGCTCTATCGTATTCTTCGTCCCGGCGGCATTATCCACATCGATACGGCATTCATGCAGCCGCTACATGGGGATCCATGGCACTATTTCAATATGACCCAGCACGGTTTGCGACAGGTCATGGCTCCATTCGAGGAGATACGGTGCGGCATCAAGAGTTATCAGTTTCCATCGGCCAGTTTGTTGATGCAATTTGAGGCGATCGCCCCGTTTCTCTCAACGAGGAAGTGGCGCAAAACCATTGAGAAATGGCGCCGGGAGCTTCAGATGGGGGCGCAGGAGTTCGACCAGGCACTGGGAGCGTTTGGACGGACCACCCTGGCGGCAGGATTCTACTTTGAAGGGCGACGTCCTCAATAGACCCTGCGCCGGAGCCGTTTCAAGGGCGATGAGCCCTCAACCAGTGCACTCCTCCGGCGACGCTTCTTGCGCACATGCAGCGCGAGGGGTTTATCTGATTAGCACGACCGTAGGCTCGGAGAGCGTATGTTCGGAGGCGGAGCCATGAAACAGCAGCTGCGACGCATCCTCCGACCGGGGGCGAGGCGCTTGAAACCTCTATTAGGATGGCTTCGCTCGAAGATCGCTCGTGACAGAAGTTCCGGTCCGATAGGGGGAACGCCCTTTGCCAAAGACCACCATCGCGTGTCGACCTACTGGAGCACTCAATTTGAAACAATGAGGACGGATCATGCCTATTGGCTCAACAACAAGCTTGTTGAGGAATCTACCTACCGCCTCATGACGGATTCCCCAAAGCATTGGCTGGAATGGCTGCTGAATGACTATTTTCCCCAGCGAACCTTCGACCGCTCGTTGAGTGTGTGTTGTGGAGACGGTGCCCACGAGATTCAGCTCTACCAGTCAGGCAAAGTCCGGTTCGTCAGCGGGGTGGATATTTCGGAGGGCGCGATCGAGCAGGCCGTCGCACGGTTTGAAGCAGTTGCGGCCCCTCAAGATCGCTATCGGTTTGAGGTGGGGGATGTCAATGCACTCGACATCAACGGCCTATTCGATCTGATTTTATCGACAGGAGCGTTGCACCATACGACAAATCTGGAAGATCTGTTGGCAAAGTTGGAGCGCGCGCTTGCACCGAACGGGTACTTCGTCGTTGTGGAGTTTATCGGTCCCAATCGGTTCCAGTGGACCGATCGTCAAATCGAGATCGCGAATAAGGTGCTCGGTGCCATCCATCCCTGCTATCTAAAAAACGGGGAGCGAGCAAGATTCGAACGGCCTTCCATTGAAAGCGTGCTTCAAAGCGATCCCTCGGAAGCGGTCCGATCCGCCGACGTGTATCCGCTGGTGAAGAAACACTTTGCCGTGCGATATGAACGATTCTACAACGGCACGCTGCTCCATCAGCTGCACCCCTTGCTGAGATCCGAACTTGCGAATCAGCAGCAAGGCGATTTTGACTCCATCGTGAAATTGATTCTTTTGATGGAAGATCTCTTGATCAAAAATAACGCACTTCCGTCCGATTTTGTGTTTCTGATCTGCCAGAAGCATGATGGGGACGCTCGGCAATCACGATAGGCAGGGGGAGGCGTCATTCTCATGTGCGGGATTGTCGGAGTGTTCGACCAGATGGAGTCTCACAAGGGACGCCTGCTATTAGCGCGTTTGCTGGCGACTATGGAAGCGCGCGGCCCCGATGGTGAGGGGATGTTCGTCGAAGACAATATCATCATGGGCATGAGACGGCTCGCGGTGATTGACGTGGAAGGTGGAGGCCAGCCGCTTCTGAGCCGTGATCGTCAAGTGGTGGCCTTTCAAAACGGGGAAATCTATAACCACGTCGACCTTCGTCATGAGTTGGAACGGGGCGGCGCGGTGTTCCGGACGGCAAGCGATACCGAAGTCTTGGCTTACGGGTACGATTATTGGGGAATCGATGGTCTTTTAGCCAGGCTCGATGGGATGTATGCCATTGCGATTCTTGATCGACGCAGCAAGGTGCTGCACCTGGCCCGCGACCGCTTCGGTGAGAAGCCTCTGTATTTCAGCGCGGACACCAACAAGTTTGCCTACAGCTCCAATACTAAGGCGTTGGTCTTGCTGCCGTGGGTAGACGTCGATATCGATGGCGGGAGCCTGGATCGATATCTTGCCCTTCATTATGTACCGGGACGCCGGACCATCCTACGGGGAGTTCAGCGCGTCTTGCCGGGCGAGCGAGTAGCGGTGTGTATGCGGTCGCTGAAGATATGTCGGGAGCAATATTACATCCCCGCAGTCAGTCCCATCGAACCTATGGATAGCCGCGTCCTGCTGGAACGGATCGAGTCCGCAGTGACCAGCAGACTGGTGGCCGACGTTCCTGTCGGGGTGTTTCTTTCAGGCGGGGTCGATAGCTCGATTATTGCCGCCCTTGCGGCGAAACATCATCCTGCTATCGACACGTTCTCCATGGGTTTCAAGGAAGCGGGCTATGATGAGTCGGCCAATGCCGAAGTCGTGGCGCGGGCGATCGGCTCGTCGCATCATCATTTCACGTTCGATGAGGCAGCGTTCCAAGAGTTGTTGCCCGCGGTGGTCGAGAATCTGGACGAGCCGATCGGTGATCAAGCGCTCCTTCCGACCTATTGGTTGTGTCGAGAGGCGAAGCGTCATGTTACGGTCGTGTTGTCTGGAGAAGGCGCCGATGAATTATTCGCGGGGTATGAGTATTATCGCAGTATGATACCTCATCGGTCGGGTTTGTCATGGCTCAAGGACTGGATAGGCGGCCGACGGTCGGTCGCTCGGCCCCGGCATCTCTGTGGCAACCCATGGCCGGTGACGCCATCTGGTTTTCCATTGGTCCTGGATTCAGAGGGCCGCCGGCAGCTCATTGGTGCACCGGTTCACGAGCCTGACCCCTGGGAAGAACAGTTATGTGCCTCGCTTGCACGTTCTAAAAATTCTCTCCAGAGTGCCACCCTTGCCGATATCTTGACGTGGTTGCCGGATGATCTTCTCGTCAAGCTGGACCGTATGGCGATGGCGAATAGCCTTGAAGGGCGTGCGCCGTTCCTGTCGCCGGCGCTGGTCGATGCGGCTATCCGGTTACCTGAAGATCGGCGGATGACCGCGCGGCAAAGCAAGGTGGCCCTTCGTGAAGTCGCCGCGTTGTTGCTTCCGCGCGACATCGCCGAGCGAAAAAAACACGGATTTATCCTTCCCATGGCAACGTGGCTGCAGCAGTGGTTGCGTCGCGTGGGACGCCTGCAAGATTATTTTGATCTCCGGCGCATCAAGCAGTTCGATGCGGATTCGGCGGTGAGGCTTGTAGAACGAGAGATGGCCTCGGGTCGGCCCAATGAACGCCTTCTGTTTTCACTCGTCATGCTCGCCGAATGGCATCACTCGTTCTTTAGGCGGCTGACCTCCACCGGATCCTAAAGCTTCATGACGGTGCCCTTCCGGCAGAGATTGGTGTGATCTCCATTCCCTCAGTTCCTATTCTTGTACAAGCCGTCGAAAACAACGAAAAACCTGTCCTTGCCTGAGAACTCCGGTACTATTTGTTCATTCAGGACGAATCTCCAATCGGCGGCGATTGGGATGGAACAGGGCAGAAACACGTGCAATGACAGTCACGTATTTCTCAAAGAGCTCGATCATCGGTCCCAGTAGTCGTCACCGCGTCTTTCAGTTCCTGCCTCATTTTCATGCCGAAGGAATCGACTGCGCGGTGGATCCTCTATTCGATACCGGCTATTTCAGCATTCTTTCGGTGCGGCCATCCGGGCTTCAGAGACTGCTGAAAGTTCCGTATGTCGTCTCCCGCTTTCTGAAACGACTGTGGGCGCTGCTGACCCTGGGCAGACGGGATCTCATCTTGATCGAGGGACAACTGTTCCCCTACATGCCCGCCGTGGCGGAACGATTGTTGCGGTGGTGTCGATATCGAGTGGTGGTGGAAATGGACGACGCAATTTATCTGACTCGCGGTCATCGGCAGAAAATGCCGCTGCTGTTGTCTCTCGCGGCGGGCACCATCGTCGGGAATGAACAGCTGGCTTCTTATGCGACACAGTTTTCGTCTCGAGTCTATGTGGTGCCGACCGTGGTGGATACCGATCGATTTGTCCCCGGTCGACAACGATCTGCCGTTTCAGGCGGTCATGCAGCTGAAGTCATCACTATTGTATGGATGGGGTTGGCCTACAATCTGAAATATCTGGATGTGTTAGCGCCGGCCCTTCGCGCGCTTCAATCACGATTCCATATGAACTTTCGAGTGATCTGTTCCCGCCCTCCACGCATGGCTGGGGTCGACATTGATTTTAGGCCTTGGGACATGGAGCGGGAAGTGTCGGATATGCAGGATGCCTCGATCGGTGTCATGCCGCTTGAAGATACGGAATGGGCGCGAGGCAAGTGCGGCCTCAAATTGCTGCAGTACCTCGCGGTTGGATTGCCGGCAGTGGCTTCGCCTGTCGGGGTCAATTCTGACATCATCACGAAGGGGGTGAATGGGTTCCTTGCCTCCACCGAGCAGGATTGGTATGACAGCCTCGAAGCGCTCTGCCGTCAGCCTCAATTGTGCAGCCAAATGGGGCAATCCGGACGTCGCATGGTGGAGGAACGCTATTCTTTGACGGTGTGGGGACCGCGACTTGCCGAGCTGTACCGATCATTTGCTCAGAGCGGACAAGACAAGCTGACTAAACCGGATCTTCGCAGCCCTTTGACCCGCCACGGTCATTCGACAGGCATTCGATGATTCTGCTCGCGCTCACCTTCATCGTCGCCGCGCTTCTGTCGATGTACGGCGTGCCGATTGCGCGACGCGCGGCGCTGAAATTCGGCATCGTGGATAGGCCGGACGGCCGGCTGAAGCATCAGCGTGAGGCGGTGCCCTATCTGGGGGGCGTGGCCATCTATCTCGCGTTTCTCGTGAGTTTGGCTTTTACGTTCGAGTTCCGGCACGACGTCCTCGGCATCGTGCTCTCAGGGACGCTGATTATCATGCTGGGATTGATCGACGATTTGGGTGTCTTGTCTCCGGGAACGAAATTGGCGGGACAATTCCTGGCGGTATTCGTGTTGATCAAGAGCGGCATTCGTATTGAGATTGCGTCGCTTCCGGATTGGATCAATATGGCGCTGACGGTGTTCTGGATGATCGGCATTATCAATGCCTTTAATCTCCTGGACATCATGGATGGATTGTCGGCCGGTGTCGGCATCATCAGCGCAGCCTTTCTGTGTGCAGTGGCGATCCTGAACGGAGATCAGGCCATCGCGTTCATGTTGGCGGCACTCATGGGCAGCCTGCTGGGCTTTCTTCGGTACAATTGGCGGCCGGCCACAATTTATATGGGAGATTCCGGGGCGATGTTCATCGGCTTGATGCTGGGTGCCCTCTCGATGATCGGCAAGTATACCGAGGGCCATTCAGTGTCTCTCCTGACTCCGGTTTTGATCCTGGGGATGCCGATTTTCGATACCCTGTTCGTCATGTACATTCGGTTCTTGCGCCGGTTGCCGATATTTCTCGGCAGCCCTGATCACATGGCGATTCGGCTGCGCCATTGGGGGTTGTCGGTCACGCAGGTCGTCGTGATCAGTTACCTGGGTGCTACGGTGCTGGGCGGCATCGGTCTTCTCGTCATGGCGGTTCCGCAGAATCTCGCGGTGATCTTGAGCGGCATGACGATGATCTGCCTGGCTGGGGCCGCAGTGGCGTTGACTCGCGTCAATGTGTCGAGCGCAGGTGCGGGATTGAGCGGGGAGAGGACATCCCGCCCGGCAGAAAGGACCAGCGCGTTATGATTCTGATCGTCGGGGCGGGATTGGCGGGACTCAGTACGGCTTATCACCTGCGGGGGATGCCGTACAAGATTGTGGAACGGGAACGCGAAGCCGGCGGACTCTGCCGGTCTTACGTCAAAGACGGTTTCACGTTCGATTATACCGGACACCTACTCCACTTCCGCCAAACGGCCATTAAGGCGCTGGTTGAGAGCTTGCTTCCTACACAATTACAGCGGCATGCGCGCAAGTCCTATGTCTTTTCGCATGACACCTATACGGAGTATCCGTTCCAGGTGAATACGCACGGTCTGCCGCCCGAGGTCGTTCGGGAATGCTTGTTAGGATTTATCGCGACCTTGTCGGACTCTTCCTCCAAGTCGCCGGCAGAGGGTCGATCGTTCAAGCAATGGATCATCGACAGCCTCGGCGAGGGCATCGCCAAACATTTCATGGTGCCGTTCAACGAAAAACTCTGGCAGGTGCCGCTTGATGAGCTCACGTCCGAGTGGGTGTCCTGGCTGGTGCCGAAGCCGGACGTGAAGGATGTCGTCAACGGCGCCTTGGGCATCAAGGACAAGGCGTTCGGCTATAATCCCTCCTTCCTCTATCCAGCCAGCGGAGGAATTAAGGTGTTGCCGGAAGCATTTCTGCCGACGGTCGAGAACCTCTCCTACGATTCCGAGCTCGTGGAGATCGAGACCGGCAGGCGGCGAGCCGTGTTCCGCGGTTCCCACGGCGAACGAACGGAAGAGTATGAACGGATCGTCTCGACGATCCCCTTGCCTGAATTGGTGCGGCACTGTGTCGATCTGCCGGCCTCGATGCGGGAGATGGCCGCGGCGTTGCGATGGGTATCCGTCTCCAACGTAAATTTGGCTGTCGCGCGCGCGCACATTTCAGACAAACATTGGATCTATTTCCCCGAACACCGGTATCCCTTCTATCGCGCGGGGTTTCCGATGAACTTTTCCCCGGCCATGGGCCGGCCCGGCTGTAGTTCTCTCTATGTCGAAATCTCGCATCAGCCGACAGAGCGGGAACCAGAGGCCGTTCTCATCGAACGAGCCAGGCTCGGACTGGAACAGGCCGGTGTGCTGCGTCGCACCGACGACCTCGTCATGGCCGATGTGAAAGATCTGTACTATGCCTATGTGCTCTTCGATCGGCATCGTGCCCGTGCCGTGCAAGGTTTGCTCGCCGAATTGGAGCGACGGGGTATCTCTTCAGTCGGACGGTATGGAATGTGGGAGCATACGTCAATGGAGGATGCGATGGCCCAGGGGCAGCAGGTCGCCGCGCGCTTGCGGATGAAGGCCGCGGCCTGATTGAAATGACCCTATGCATGTGATCTGTCACGTCATTACGCAACTCGAATTGGGCGGCGCGCAAGAAGTGGCCATGCAGGTCGTGGCGGGTCTGGATCGAAGGCGATTCAAGCCGGTGCTGATCACAGGGCCTGGAGGCCCGTTGACCGAAGAGGCGCGAGCGCTCAAGGGCGTCGAAGTGTGCATTGTCCCGTCCCTCCTGCGACAAATTCAGCCGCTCAAAGACCTGCGCGCCTTATGGGAATTGGTCGGCACGTTCCGGCGCCTGCATCCCAAAATTGTGCACACCCATAGCTCAAAAGCTGGTATTCTAGGCCGGTTGGCGGCCTGGCTCGCAGGCGTCCCCTGCATCCTGCATACGATCCACGGATACGGTGTGACCCCTGCCCAGCCTCTCTGGATGAGACGAGCGCTGATCGCACTTGAATGGACGGTCGGCAGGGTCACCACTCATTGGATTGCCGTGTCGCAAGCGGACCGCCGCCAAGGAATAGAGTGGGGACTCTTTTCCGCGTCGAAAGTGTCTGTGGTGAGGCCAGGTATCGACCCGGCACCGTTCGCAACCCGGATTGATTCGGCGGAACGTGACCGTCTTCGGGCCCTGCTGGGAATCGGTCCTGACCATCTGCTGGTGGGAACGGTCTCGTGTTTGAAACCACAAAAAGCTCCCGAAGATTTTGTACGCCTCGCCGCGCGTGTCTGTCAGCGTCTCCCTGCGGTAAGATGTGTGGTGGTCGGCGATGGCACGCTGCGACCAAAGATCGATGCGCTGATACGGGCGCAGGAACTTCACGAGCGTGTCATCCTGCTCGGGTGGCGTCGCGATGTCGTGACTCTGTTGAAGATTTTCGATGTATTCGTACTGACATCCCGGTGGGAAGGATTACCCTGCGTGCTGCTGGAAGCCAGAGCCAGCCGGATTCCGATTGTGGCGACGCGGGTGGGCGGCGCCGCTGAAGCGATCGTTGAGCCTGTGCAAGGGAATCTCTACCAGCCTGGAGATGTTCAGGCCATGGCCGATCGGGTCTGTCAGATACTGGAAGACGAACGCTATCGCACGCAGCTTCAAGCGAATTCGGAGGAATTTCCGGAGGAGTTTACAATTCAGGAGACGGTCAAGCAATACCAGTCTCTGTATTGCTATCTCTTGCATGCCGTACGGCCGACCGAAGATATCATGCGGCTGCAAACGATGGATCGGGGAGTTGAGCGGGGGGCACGATGAACATTCCGTTACTTGATCTGAAAGCCCAGTATCAATCGATGCGCAGTGAAATTCTGGCTGCCATTGAAGCCACCTGCGACGAACAGGGTTTTATCCTCGGCCCGCGCGTGGCGGCCTTAGAGCAGGCGGTCGCGACGTATGTCGGCAGCGCTCATGCAGTGGGGGTGGCGTCCGGCAGCGATGCGCTATTGCTGGCTCTCATGGCGCTGGGGGTGAAAGCCGGCGATGAAGTCATCACGGTGCCGTTCACATTCTTCGCGACGGCGGGAGCCATTTCACGGCTGGGAGCCAGGCCGGTGTTCATCGATATCCGGCCGGATGATTTTAACATGGACCCGCGTCTTCTCGAGCGGGCTATGACGGGACGGACGAAGGCGATCATCCCGGTACACCTCTTCGGTCAATGCGCCGAAATGGACGCCATTAACGAGATTGCGCGACAACACAAGGTCGGCGTGATTGAAGATGCCTGCCAGGCCATCGGCGCCGGACGCCGGGGACGGCGAGCCGGGACGTTGGGAGATTTGGCCTGTTTCAGCTTCTTCCCTTCGAAGAACCTGGGGGGTTTCGGCGATGCGGGCATGGTGACGACGAATGATCAGGCGCTGGCAGAATCTATTGCCATGTTGCGGGTTCACGGGAGCCGGATGCGTTACGTTCATGAAGTGATCGGGATCAATAGCCGCCTGGATGCCCTGCAAGCCGCCGTCTTATTGGTCAAACTGAAGCGGTTGGATCAGTGGGCCGAGGGTCGCCGCCGGAATGCCGCGCAGTATGTGGAGTTGTTCGAGAAGGCGAAGCTGCTGGACCGTGTCACTTTGCCCGTCCTGAACGCCGGCAATTTTCACGTCTTCAATCAATTCACTCTCCGTGTCCCGCAACGTGATGAACTACGGAGCTATCTGAAAGATCATGGAGTGGGGACAGAGGTCTATTATCCGTTGTCTCTGCATTTGCAGAATTGTTATCGCGATCTGGGTTATCAGAAGGGCGCATTCCCGCAATCGGAGCGTGCCGCTGAAGAAGTCCTCTCGATTCCCATTTACGCGGAACTGACGATCGAACACCTTCAATACGTCGTGCAGACCATTGCCGCATTCTATCGCCGGCAATAACCGCGAAAAATATTGACCAGTTCGGCGTGCGAGTTCGTCTGGGCATAAGTCGCCAGGAACCGCCGGCCGCTGTTGCCTGAGTGACGCACCGCATTGCTGAACAACGAGCGTAGGTGAAACTCTTTGTTCCTGGTGCAAGCGTGTTCCAGACCAGTCCGGCGAGTGGTACGACCTGGCCACATTCATTGCGGAGCGCTCGGCGATCCAATGTAACGGCGGGCTCTGTCCGGAATGTATGGACCGCTGCTTTCCCTGCGACAACCATCACAAATAGTCCGTTGCGGAGCAGGTGCGGTTCGCGACGAAACATCCCACGCCTAGGTACTTAGGAGAAGCCTCCCCTCCCCTGCTACCATGTGCTAATTTCTCAGAAGACTTCAAGAACGCGCAAGAATAGACTATAGTAGCGGTGCACACTCGATACTATTTGTGACACACCAGAGCCTGACAACCCACGATTCGCGTCCGTTACGGATTGCGCTCATCGGCGCCGGCCGCCATGCGCAGCACCACGCCCGCGCGATCTTGCGTTGTCCGTCGGTGCAGCTCGTGGCGGTGGCCGATCCGTCGGACGTCGCGCAGGCCGCCATGCGCGACATCGTGCCGGGCATCGGCTGTTTCAAAACACCGGAGGAGCTCTTCGCATCCGAACGGCTCAACGTCGTACATATTATTACCCCGCCGGCTACGCATGCTCCACTTGCTATGATGGCGCTCAAGGCAGGTTGCCACATCTATGTCGAAAAGCCGTTCACCGAGTCGGTGGAAGATGCGCAACAAATCCTGGACGACGCGAACGCCAAGGGCCTCCGAGTCTGTGCCGGCCACCAACTGCTCTATGAGCCGCCCAGTCGGCTGCTGACCCGGTACCTGCCCGCGATCGGCCGGGTCGTGCATGTCGAAAGCTATTTTTCCTTCCGGACTGTCCGCCATGCGCCAGGCGGCCGCAAGGTGCTCCGCGCGGACCATCAGCTGCTCGATATTCTGCCGCACCCGGTGTACCTGCTGCTCCAGGTGTTGGAACAGGCCGGGGAGGGACGTACCGAACTACTGTCGCTGGAGGTCAGTCAGGCGGGTACGGTGCATGCCCTCGTGCGACGTGGTGGAGTGACCGGTACCTTGACCGTGACGTTGGAAGGCCGGCCCGTCGAGAGTTATCTGCGGGTGATCGGGCGGAACGGATCGTTGTTTGCCGATTACGTGCGAAGCACCACGCAACGGGCCATCGGCCCCGGTTCGTCGGGTATCGACAAGTTGTTTGCGCCCTATCGACAGGCCTGGCAACTGTTGATCGGGACGACGTCGGCCATGGCCGGCCGCTTTCTCAAGAGCCAGCGGAGTTATCCGGGACTGTCGGAACTGTTTTCCGCCTTCTACGAGTCTGCACGCGGCGGCTGTCCATCACCTCTATCTCCCGAAAGCCTGCTGGAAACGGTGCGCATCTGTGAGCGCGTGGCTCAGGCCCTCAAGGTAGGTGAAGCCAAAGCGTTGATCGTTGCGGCGCCGAAATCCTTCGATAGCCGGGGCGTGCTGGTGACCGGTGGTACCGGGTTTTTGGGGAAAGAAATCGTGCGCGCACTGCTGTTGCGGGGTCGTCCTGTTCGCGTGGTGGCGCGGCGCGAGCCTTCCCCCTGGGAACGGATTGCCGGCGCGGAATATGTGGTGGCCGATGTCGCGACGGGAGTTGCAGCGCATGTGTTCAAGGGAGTCGATACAGTGATTCATGCGGCGGCAGAAACCGCCGGTGGATGGCCTGAGCACCAGCGTAATTCGTTGGATGCGACGGAACATATGGTCCGAGGCGCCGCTGCAGCCGGTATCCGTCACTTCATTCACGTCAGCAGTCTGGCGGTATTGGCGCAAGGAAACGGTCAACCCATTGGCGATGACCACCTTTTGGAGCCGGACAGCAAGGGATCCGGGCCCTATGTGTGGGGAAAACTCGAGTCGGAACGGCTTGCGGTTCAACTGGGGAAGGAGCTCGGACTCTCCCTGAAAGTCATCCGCCCAGGCGCCCTGGTAGACTATCGTGACTTCGACCCTCCGGGCCGTCTCGGCAAACGGTTGGGCAATATCTTCGTGGCTGTCGGCTCATCGAGCGATCGTCTGGGTGTGGTGGATGTCGGGTTTGCCGGTCGCTTCCTCGGTTGGATGGCGGACGCCTGGGACAGTGTGCCGACTCCCTTGAATTTGCTCGATCCAGTCTCGCCCACCAAGCGGGAACTTTTGGATCGTCTCCGCCAGGCCAATCCTGATTTGACTGTGGCCTGGCTCCCGAGGATGGGGCTTGTACCGCTCTCATGGCTGGCGACGTTGGCTCAAAAAGTGCTGCGTCCCGGCAAGCCGGCCATTGACGTGTCCAAAGTGTTCAGCGTGTTACCCTATGACACCTCCGGTATCGCCAAGCTCGCCTCCTACGTCGATCACCCTGCCGAGAAGCGATAATCTTCTTCGCCCATAGTGCCATTCTTGTTCGAGGCGCCTACAGTCACGCTCGATTCATGTTCGCTTCAACATTGATGGAAGAGAAGAAGCCTATGAAAAATAAGACTATGTGGTCTCGAGCGAAAAAGATATTCCGCGAGGGTTGATTTGAGGCCTCAGAGCGGGTAAGTCTTAGCTAGATTCCACGGTGCGAGCCAGTCGCGAACAACCACCCTTACCAGCGGAAAAGTAATTGATCATGAATATTGGATCGAATGTGCGCCTTCTCACCCTGGGTATAGTCGTTCTGGGTTTTCTCGCCGGTTGTGCGGCGGACCGGCGATGGAGTTCAGCCATGCAGGAGGGGGATAATGCCTTGCGCTCCGGCGACTATACACATGCTGAGGAATCGTTTGTGGCTGCTCGCAAAGAGGCGGAAGCTCTTGATCCTCACGGCAAGCGCCTGGCCGAGACGCTGAGCCAGCTGGGCCAAGTGAATCGCGAGTTGGGCCGGTATCCCCGCGCTGAGGCGCTCTTCCAAGAGGCTCTCGCCATCCGGGAACGAGTGTATGGGCCGGCCTATGCCGAGACGGCAGCAAGCCTGACAGACTTGGGCGAGCTGTATCGGCTCCAAGGGCTCTACGCGCAGTCGGAGGCGCTCCATCAACGGGCCAGGGAAATTCGCGAGAAGGTCTACGGCGCGGACCACAGCAAGACTGCTGAGAGTCTCAATAATATTGCCGTGGTCTATCAGGACCAACGGCGATTTGCCGATGCCGAACCCCTGCTGCAACGGGCGCTCGCGATTCTCGAGAAGCAACTTGGGCCGGAACATAGTCTCACGGCCATCACACGCGACAATTTGGCGAGAATCTACCAAGCGCAGGGGCAACATGCTCGCGCCATGCCGCTTTACCAACGGACACTGACCATTCACGAGAAGGCCTTCGGGCCCCACCACCCGATCGTAGCGAGGAACCTCGAAAATCTCGGGGACACGTACAAGGCGGAGAATCAATATTCCCAGGCCGAGGTGCTCTTTCAACGCGCCGTGAAAATCTTCAGGAAGTCCCTTGGAAACGATCATGTGGAAACGGCTGAAGCGATGAGTCGCCTAGGGCAGCTCTATGAACTACAGGGACTGTATTCGCAGGCGGAGCCGCTCTTCCAGCAGGCGATTGCCATTCGCGAGAAACAAAATGGAGCGGAGACGCCCCAGGTGGCCGGTGAGCTCAAGAATCTCGCCGGACTGTATCAATCGCAGAACCGGTTGGAGCAGTCTGAAGACCTCTATAAGCAGGCACTGGGTATTTACGAGCAAGCGGTCGGGTATGATCGTGAAGCCTATGCCACAACGTTGAAGAGTTATGCTTTTCTATTGAGACGGAAGCAGCGATCCGGCGAGGCCGAGCGTCTGGAAGAGCGAGCGAAAGCCGTGCTCAAGCGGTTGTCGTTGGAGAATCAGAGCCGGGGCAAAACTGCTGCGGACATTCCTCCTGTCCCATGATCGTTGGCTTCCTGCCTTGCCCGGACCACCTACCCCGCAGATCTTCTTTCCGTGACGAATTTTTCGACACAACATTTTCCGGCACCACGGGGTGGACGGCGATCAGGCCAGGAATCCTGAGCTCGCTCCAACCTTACGATATGGGCGACGTCATGTATTGAGAGCAGCGTGTGCAATCTCTTACACTGTGCCAGCATACCGCGCGGTTCGATTCACCCAGAGGGATTGCTATGCATCGAATGGTGATCGTGATTGTCGGCGTCGCTGTCTGGCCACCATAGGCTGTGTCAGTAAGCCCCCCAAGAAACAATTTCAGCGTCTGGCTGAGGAATTTTGTCTCGCCCGTCCGCATTACAAAGCCGGTCGATCAACAGAGCGCGGTCGTCGGCATTACTATCAAAAGCTCCACCTGGGTGCGCAATACGGAAGATCGGGTGTATCTGGTGAAGGTCGAGAACGAGCATGACCTCTTTGACGGCACGACCCTCATTCCGACGAGCATCATGGCCCCGCCTCCCGGCGGCGAGGGAGCCGGCACGGTCTATGTACAGAATGTGCCACCTGGAAGGTATGCCGCGGTCGCCTTTACCACGTCAGAAAAAGGATTCGGCAAGGTGCGGGAGGTGACGCTGTTCCTGTTACCGAAGGACATGGTGAGACAGACCGACACGACCGTTGCTGCAGGAGGCATCAGTTTCATGGGGGAGTATGATATGGGAGCCTCCTCAATGGTCCTTCAAGAGAAGGCGTCGGACGTTGTGCAAATGCATTACTTCGAGGTGTTCTGGGGCAAGCCGCTGGCCCAAGTCATTGCCGACTTTCAGGTTCTCGGCACGCCGGCCTATTTCCCGGTCCATTCCGTCCGTCTGGCAAAAGGGAGCCGGGATGCCAGTGTTGAAGAGCGGTTTTTAGCTGCCGCGAAGCGCGATCTCGAGCCCAGTTTGGCAGCCATCATCGAACACCGTCGAACGGCGGCGAAGTAAGGCACGGAACTCACGCTCATCCGTTACACGCCACAGTCCTGCCGGTGAGGCCTCCGGATTCTGTTCCTGCCGCAGCACCAACGGCTCAGGTTAGAGCGCCTCGGCAGAGAGCTGATCGAGGCGTTCCTCAATACAGGCCGTGCAGAGCACCGTCTGGGGCAGGAACCTGAGTCGTGATAAGGGGATATCATTCCTGCATCCACGGCAGACGCCGTAGGAGGCCTCGAGCATATGATCCAAGGCGCGATCAACGTGCCAAAGTTTGGCGGAGGCTTGTTGTGCGATCACCTCATCAAAGGCCCATTGTTGAGCGTAAGCCAGGTCGAGCATATCGGCGGACTTCTCGCGCGCACCCTGCTGAGAAACCCAGTTCGAGGCCTGCAGCAACCACTTACTTCGAGCGCTCATCAGATCACGGCAAAGAGAAGAGATCTCGGGACGGCGCAGACGGGACCGGAAAACCTGATACCCTTCTTCTACGAGGCTCATGGTACCCCCCCTGTTGTTTGGTGGCTGTCGATACCAGGGTACAGGTCCAAGGTAACAGGGGATTTAGGAGAAGATAAACAATTGGTTAACAGAAGAGAATGAACGGATGCCCGTACGTGGTAATCCGAATGGGACCTCGCGCGAAGATCCTGTGCGGTTCGAAAAAAAAAAGGGAGTCTGTTCCTCTCCGGCTCAGGAGAGAGGGACAGACCGGGAGAGAGGTGCGGAGAGGGGGCGCGGCTCAACTCCCATTCGTCGGTGGTGTTCGCTTTCGTCTCGCGATGCGGGCAATGCACCCATAACTGTACGCACCGCCCGACAGAAGGATATCTTGTTCACACTCTTCCTGACAGGCGATGCAAAGTATCGCGTCCGGCTGCGCACGCAGGCGAGGCAACGGGATGTCGGTACGGCATCGATGGCAGACGCCGTAGGAGGTGTCGAGCATGCGGTCCAAGGCACGCTCGACTTGCCGAAGCTTGACATAGGCTCGTTGCTGAATCAGATCGTCAAGCACGGATAGTCGCTCGCAAGAGGCTTGATCGAGGATGTCCGCCGCAGCCTCCTGGATCAGGTGCCATGAATTTCGGGACGCCATCTGTAGCAACAGCATGCGTCGGGTACGAAGCAATTGCCGGGGGATCGACGTGAATGCCAGAGGACGTGGAGGGGACAGGACGACCTGCGTGATGCTCATGACGACTTCCTCATCAGGATCGTAAGAATCGTTGGAGCCTTAAAGTACAAGTCTGAAGCAACAAGAAGATAATCGACGCGTTAAGGCGTGGTAAATAATGACGCGAAAGGCCTCAGAGTCAGGGCTAGGAGCAGGTATTACGAGACAAGTTTCTTCAATAGCCATTGCTGAGACGAACGAGCAGTTCGGCGGCCCGGGGTCAGCCGCCGGTAGGTGCCGTCGTGATGCAGGATCCAAGCATGGGTGTTGTCATCGAGGTAAGGACGGAGGCCTTCATCAATGACCCGTTGCCGCAAGGTTTTATCCAACACGGGGAAGGCGACTTCGATGCGTCGAAAAAAGTTGCGATCCATCCAATCGGCGCTCGAAAGAAACACGCGGTCGTCGCCGTCGTTGAGAAAATAGAAAATTCGGCTGTGTTCGAGGAACTGTCCGATGATCGAGCGCACGCGAATATGTTCCGAGAGACCCGAGATACCGGGCCTTAAGGCGCAGGGGCCGCGGACGATCAGATCGATCTTCACGCCGGCCTGGGATGCTTTGTAGAGCGCTCGAATGATCTGCGGTTCCAGGAGCGCATTCATCTTCGCGATGATCTGAGCGGGACGACCCTGTTTGGCTCGGTCGGTTTCGCGGCCTATCCATTTCAGCAAGGTGGGGTGCAGGGTGAACGGCGACTGGAGCAGATGTTTGAGCCGTCCCGGTCGTCCCAGTGAGGTCAATTGTTGAAACACTCTCCGGACGTCCCGCCCGATGGCCGCATCGCAGGTGAGGAGGCCGAAATCGGTATAGAGCCGGGCGTTACGGGCGTGATAGTTGCCGGTCCCCAGATGGGTATAGTGCCGGAGGAGCCGGCCTTCTCGCCGGAGGACGAGACTCATTTTGGCGTGCGTTTTATGTCCCACCACGCCATACACCACATGCGCGCCGGCTTCCTCCAAATCGTGAGCCAGTTCGATGTTGGCCTCTTCGTCGAAACGCGCCCGGAGTTCGATGACGACGGTCACTTCCTTTCCACCGCGGGCGGCATCGACCAGGGATTGGACGATCGCTGAATCCGCGCCTGTTCGATACAGCGTCTGCTTGATAGTCAGGACGTGCGGATCCGTCGCTGCCTGGCGGAGGAATTCCGTCACCGGCGCGAAGGACTGGTAGGGATGATGAAGCAGGATGTCGCCCTGCCGAATGGCATCGAACCAGTCTTCACTCGGGACAGGGGTCGTGGGAATGCTGGGTGTGAAGGTTTGGAACTTGAGGTCGGGACGTTCGACGATGTCCGGCACCGTCATCAATCGATGAAGATTGACCGGTCCATGACATTGATACACGTCGTGCGGATCGAGGTGGAATTGTTCCCTGAGGAAATACACCATGTCGGGAGGGCAGTTGTCCGCCACCTCAAGGCGGACCGCATCGCCGAATCGCCGGTCCGGCAGCTGGCCTTCAAGTGCCCGTCGAAGGTCGTCGACATCTTCCTCGTCCACGAAGAGATTGCTGTTCCGTGTGACACGAAATTGATAACAGCCGGTCACATGCATGCCGGGAAAGAGCTGGTGAACAAAGGCATGGATCACCGACGAGAGGAAGGCAAAATCATGCGGCCAGGTCGTGCTTCGGGCGGGCAGACGGATGACGCGCGGGAGCGAACGCGGGACTTGCACGATGGCGGTTCCGTTCTGGCGGCCGAAGGCATCCGTCCCTTCAAGGGTGACCAGAAAATTGAGACTCTTGTTGAGCAATTTCGGAAACGGATGCGCGGGGTCCAATCCGACCGGACTCAGGAGCGGAAGCAGTTCGCGTGAAAAGAACCGCCGCATCCAGCGAATGTGGGACGGCATCCATTCCGCCCGCTTCAAAAACCGGATACGCTGATCGGCCAGTTGGGGGATGAGCGAGAGATTCAGGACCGTGTATTGCTCCTGAACGAGCTGGTGTGTGAGCGCCGCAATGCGGGTCAGCAGTTCGGACGGCGTCAATCCGTCGGCGCCCCGCGGTTCGATTCCGTGGGTGACCTGTTCTTTCAGACCCGCTACGCGAACTTCGAAAAATTCGTCCAGATTGGAACTGACAATGCAGAGGAACTTCAATCGTTCCAGCAGAGGGACCTTCTGGTCCTTGGCCAGATCGAGCACACGGCGGTTGAACTCCAGGAGGCTCAACTCTCGATTCAAAAACCATTCCGGGCGAGAGAGGTCACTCGTGGTTGGCCGTTGTACGGCCACATCCGGAGTTGAAGTGCGAGCCTGATGGTTGTGAGCTGTGCGCCGCGAAGACATAATGAATGGAACGGCAGTGTACCCCAGCCATAGGGGGCAACGGATCAAGAAACGGTTAACTTTTCAGGCGACGCCGCTATGAGAAACCAGACGCCGGCGGTGTCATAACGCGCACCCGATCCGCTCGGTGGACACCACGAAGTTGTCCAGGTAACGCTGTTGGATCTGAGTAAAGGGCATGCTGGTCCAATACTGTTCGAGGTAGACGGCGTTGATGCCATAATCACTGTAGGCGCTGATCCAATTCAACCCGGTTCGTTGCGCCTCCAGCTGATCATCGATCCAATACTCGAACAGGCCGTCGGCGGCATCGCGAGTATTCAGCTGCATGTGAACTTCGATGCAGAACCACCGGCCGACGTGAGTCGCGCTGAACAATGGGGTTCGGCCCCCGGCTGCCCCGATCCATCGTAAACGTGGAAAGTCGTTGTAGGTTGTTGTGCGCAAGGTGCCGGATTCGTCGGTTCCGGAGGCCGGGTCGAGATAGAGTCGTTCGGAATCTGAACCGGGCAGGCCGCCGCTCCAAAGATGGCCGATAGCGGCCTGTGCAAACCGGTCGCTGGAAAGGATCGTCGCCCTGGTCAGCTTATCGGCGCCGCCGCCGGTCCATCCCGGTTGGAGCCGCAGGTCGAAACGCCAGTAAATCTCTCGGTATCGCGCGGTTCCGGCATCGACTGGTTTGATAGAGGCGCTCGGGGTTTTACCGAACGCGAGATGCAGAAAACCACCGTGCGGATCACCAGGAAGGTATTCTGCGCGCATGCCTGTGGAGTGGTCAACGCCTACTCCGGCCTCACGGACAAACCGGCCGTGGCGCTGGTCGTATTCGAAATAGGTCTGCAACCGATCGACTTCAAAATCGTCGCACCAGAGCCACTCCGGGTGACGGCTATGCCAGTTCGTACAGGCCCTTTCCGCCGTTGCCGCAGCAGTTGCCAACCTGCCCTCGTTGATGGATGACGCGATGACGAGCATCACCGTCGCGAGGCCGCATCGCAGCAGGATCGTCATGACTAGTTCGTCACCGCGCCTTCCGATGCGGAGGAGACGTGGCGGGCATATTTCCCCATGACCCCTGAAAGATACCGGGGCGCCGGGTAGGTCACTTTTTTGAGTCGTGCAGTCAATTCTTTCTGGGTCAGTTGGACATCCAGCCGGCGCTTGGCAATGTCGAAGGTGATGATGTCGCCGTTCTTTAGCGCCCCGATGGGACCGCCCTTGACCGCTTCCGGCGCCACGTGTCCTGCCATCAAGCCATGCGTCGCTCCGGAGAATCGTCCGTCGGTGAGCAGCGCGACGGAATCGCCGAGTCCCGCGCCGACGATGGCGGCGGTCACGCCCAGCATTTCCCGCATGCCCGGTCCTCCCGATGGACCCTCGTAACGAATCACGACCACGTCCCCGGCCTTGATCTTGCCGGCCTGCACGGCCACGAAGGCATCTTCCTCTCGATCATAGACCTTGGCCGGGCCACTGAAGGTCATGATCGAATGGCCGGCCACTTTGACCACGCACCCTTCCGGTGCCAAGTTGCCCTTGAGAATGACCATACCTCCCGTCGGCTTGATGGGTTTCGACAACGGACGCAACACCTGTTGATCCGGATTTTCTTGGGCGGCTTTGGCCTCCTCGCCGATCGTGCGTCCCGTGACGGTGATTTGGTCCGGATGCAAAATCTTGGCATCCAGCAGACGTTTTGCCACGAGGGTGGTTCCGCCGGCCGCATAGAGGTCCGCAGCGGTAAAGCGGCCGCCCGGCTTCAGATCGGCTAACAGGGGCACTCTCCGGTTGATCTTGTCGAAATCGTCGATGGTCAACCGCACGCCCATTTCGCGTGCCACAGCCAACAGATGAAGCACCGCATTGGTCGATCCGCCGGTTGTCGCCACGGCGGCGATCGCATTTTCAATCGAGCGGCGCGTGATGATTTGTTTGGGTCGAATGTCTTTCTTGAGCAGGTCCATGACCATTTGGCCGCACTCGAAGGCCACGTCGTCTTTCTTCTGGTCCATGGCCGGTACGCCGTTCCGGCCCATCGGCGAGATCCCGAGGAATTCGAACGCAATGGCCATGGTATTGGCGGTGAATTGGCCACCGCAGGCACCGGGGCCGGGGCAGGCGTGGTCCTCTAAATCCTTCAATTCCATGTTTGTCATGGTGCCGGCGGCATGTTTACCCACCGCTTCGAAGACGTCTTGAATCGTGACATCGTGCCCTTGGAACTGCCCAGGCATGATTGACCCGCCGTACATCATGAGCGAGGGAATGTTCAGGCGGCAGAGCGCCATGACCGTGCCCGGAATAGTCTTATCGCACCCGGACAGGGCGATGACGCCGTCGAAGAGATGCCCGCGCGCGACCAGCTCGATGGAGTCTGCAATGACCTCCCGGCTGATCAGCGAGGCCTTCATGCCCTCTGTGCCCATGGAAATGCCGTCGGACACTGCGATGGTGTTGTACTCGATCGGGGTGCCGCCGGCCGCGCGGATTCCCGCCTTCACCCGTTCGGACAAGCGACGGAGGTGATAATTGCAGGGCATGACTTCGATCCAGGTGTTGGCGACGCCGATCAACGGCCGTTCAAGGTCGGCATCCGTGAAACCTACCGCCTTCAGCATGGCTCTGGCTGGGGCGCGGCCAGGCCCGTCGAGTAACGTGTGGCTCTTGTGTCTGAGATCGATCGTCATGAAAACTCCTTCTCTACCGCCACGGAAGGCTATCGTTCAAACATAGTCTTTGATGGG
>JACCYV010000050.1 GCA_013696305.1 Nitrospira sp. | reverse complement strand
TTACTCTCCAGCATGGTGCGCCGGACCTTTCGGGGCGGCATCCATCGACCGTTCCTTCGGCTCTCGCTCCGCTGATGGTGTTCTTCTATCTGCTACACTTGCCAAAGATGCGTGATGACCCGGGGCTCGCACTAGGACCAGTTCTGCCTAGGCAGCAAGGTCAATGAAGAACTCGTTCACGAACCCTTCCGGAGACTCATCGAACAGAATCAGCTCGTGGGTTATGAGTATGACGGATTCTGGGCGTCAATGGACACGTTTAAGGACAAGATGCTGTTGGAGGATCTACACGCGCGAGGCAAAGCGCCTTGGGCCATCTGGAAACCACACGAGGATCTTGGCTCACACGACGGATATGCCGGGGAGCAGACGTGGTTTAAGAAAGCCAAAGGATTCTAAGCCGGCATGCTCTTCGATCTACGCACCAAACACGATGGAAATGGAAAGGGACTCTATTCGGTGCTCTGTCTCGGGGCGCATGCCGACGATATCGAGATCGGGTGCGGCGGCACCATCTTGCGTTTGATTCAGATGTTCGGACGGAGAGTCGCGTTTCACTGGGTCGTATTCAGTGCGTCGGCGGCTAGAAAGCGGGAAGCGGCGGCGGGTGCAGACCGGTTTTTAAGCCAGGCTTATAAGAAGACGATCAGTGTGAAAAATTTTCGTGACAGTGTATTTCCCTATTCCGGCCGCCGCATCAAAACCTGTTTCGAACAGCTCAAAAAAACCTGTAGCCCCGATCTGGTGTTCACGCATTATCGAAACGATCTCCATCAAGACCACCGGATGATCTCAGAACTGACCTGGAATACCTTTCGTGATCATCTGATACTGGAATATGAAATTCCCAAGTATGACGGGGATCTGGGCGCGCCTAATTTTTTCGTACCGATCGACCAGCCCACCTGCAGAAAAAAAATTCGCACTATCGTCGATTGCTTCGCCACTCAGCGAGACAAACAATGGTTCTCCGAAGACACATTCCTGTCGTTGATGCGGCTTCGTGGAATCGAATCCAACGCGCCTGACAAATATGCCGAAGCGTTCTATTGCCGCAAGTTGGTGGTGTGAGGCCGATCGCTACACCTATGGAGCGTCGGCGAGTTGCCAGGCCACGGCGAGCACATAGCGTGCGGCGGCTGAGAGAATGTCAGGATTCAGCGTGTCTACGGAATCGGTAGGTTGATGGAAATGCGGGTGGACCCCGCCGCTCACGATCGTCACCGTGGAAATTCCCGCTTCTTTAAACGGCACGTGATCTCCACCGGGGAAGAACCCAAAGAAGTCGAGACGGTCGGCGAGCTCAGCCCTGTGTCCTGCCTGATGCGCGGTCGTTTTCTCCAACCCGGTCACTCCGATGGTGAGGCGCCCGTTCCCTACTCCGGCGTGATCCACGTTGATCATGGCGACAGTGGAGGACAGCGGCATGACCGGTTGAGTGACATATAGCTTGGATCCCAGCAACCCCTGTTCTTCTCCGCTGAACGACACCAGCACAATCGAACGTTTGAGGCCGGTCGGCGCCGAGGCAAGCACTCGCGCAACCTCTAAGAGCACGGCAGTGCCCGATGCATTGTCATCGGCTCCCGCGAAAAGCAATCCGCCTTGCTTGCCAAAGTGATCGCGATGAGCACCGATCACAATAGTTTCATCCCGGTGCGCCGCATCCAATCCACCCATGATCGAGACGACGTTGTAGAGAGTGCCGTCCTGCTGGACGCTCTGCCACCGCATCGTGATGGCGACATTGGTGGCCATCGATCGCGGCGTAAGGCTTTCGTTGAGTTGCTGCTGGAGAGTGCGCAACGGGTCACTGCCGTCTGGCTGCTCGGCGCCGAGAATAGCCGAGGCGAGTGCGGTGCTGATCCAGGCTCCGGGAATGGCCTCGTACGGGTCCGTCAACCCGTAGAAGGCACTCGGCCGGCCCGTCACGCCACGACGAGTCTCATAGGCGTTGAGGATGGGACCGGTGGCAGTCAGATAGCCGATGGCTCCCTGTGCTTGGGCCGTCCGTGCCTTGTCTGCATGGGATACCTGTTTGCCGTATCGATCAGGTTTGCCCCGGAGGAACAACACCACTTTGTTCCGAACATCAAGCCCGGCATATTCGTCAAATTCCCCCGGGGAGTCAGAGATCCCGTAACCGACAAAAACGAGCGAGGCTTGCAGGTCGGCGGACGGGGAATCGAGTATGGGTAGGTAATCGGTGCCGATCGAGGCGGGCGGCGAGTCGGATGCATCGGATGCAATGGTGGGATGCAGGATTGGAGCATGGCCGATCGTCGTGCTACGAACAGAGGTAGATTGGAACCATGCTTGGTTGAGAGGTTCATCAGGCATGGCGCCGGGCACGGAGACCGGCGAGCGCTGCTTGTGCAGTTGGACGAACCGGCGTTGAACGAACTCGGCTGAGGCCAGATCGCCGGGGGTGCCGGTCTGGCGTCCATTGAACTCCGTGCCAGTCAATGCCCGGATATCCGCCAACATGCGGTCGCTGGACACCATCTGCAGGGCTTGCGCAAATGGCGCCGGGGTGTCAAGTAAACCTTCTGCGAAACTCTTGGCCGCAACCAGGCCTATCACAAAGCCGATGACCAGCCCTAGCAGCCGCCGGGGCTGGTGCGAGCCTGAGAGACGAGCGCAATTTTGTCGGGGATGTTCAGGAGATATAGCGCGGCCGCATCGCATCAGACGGACGTCGCCGAGGCTTTTTGCGCAGACCAGCGTTGATACCATCGCCAGAGGGGAGGTTGAAGAAATCGTGGAATGGGATAACCGAGGCCGCGGACATAGCCGTCATCTCGATCCAGCACCGCGAACGCCAATCTGTATCTCTTCCGGAACACTCCACAGCGATACTCGACTTCTTCGTCGGTGAGGTTCAGGCGCTGTCGAATGACATCAGCGATGGCGTCATCCGATGCCGCGTCACGAACCAGGGGTTCTATAACGGCAGGAGTGAGTTGGAATCGGCGCATGAAGGATTGATCGAGAGCGGAAGGATAGGCATATGTTCCGAGTGTGCCGGCCTGAAAGGCGCGCACCTTGTCCATCAATCGAGGCAACCAGATCATGCCCGCCAGGGTATCGCTCCATCGGCGCGGTGGGTGCTGGCGAAGATCCATCGTTGGGCCCCCTGTTCCATGATCGCGAAGTGGTACGTATCGGCGGCAGCACTATACCATAAGAAAACGGTCCCATTGCACAGTTCGGAGGGGCCCATGTACTATCGGCCTTCAGCCGCACGCACGCGATGTCATCTCAAGGGTGGTAACCGGGTTGCGCTCTGGGACAAGTCGTGAGGTCAGGCATGAGGTGGAAATTATGGCAGAGCAAGGGAAAGGTCTCTTCGACCATCAGTACGTGCGATTTCGTGAGAATCAGGGCACGCATCAGGGTTATGAATTTCAGCATGGACCGGCAGGCAGCACCCCTCCACCCGTGGTGACGTTCCTGGATAAAATCAAATGGTGGACCTTGCGCGGGTGGCGGCGAAAAAAAATCCTCGCTGAACGCGATCGATTTCAACAGGAGATCATCCAGATCAAGCCCCCTCACCCCAAGTCATAAGATCTGTCAGGAGGAATACTCCCGTGTCACATAAGATTGACCAGGTCGGCCGGAGGCAGGCAACAACCGCTGGTCGTGACGCGTCCATTAAAACACACCTTGTAGAGGCGATGAGGTCTGTCGGTGTCGCAGCGCTGGTGGGCTTGTTAATGGGTGGATCAGGAGACACGTGGGCCGTGCAGAAAGAAACCTCCACGGAAAAGGCGGAGCATTTACGCCAGCAAGCCAATCCAGAACTGTTCAACGACTGGACCTTTGACAAAGATCAAGTCGGAGAGATTCCCAAAGGATTTACGGGTTTGACGACAGAGGGGCAGTCTGGCGGAGCATGGAAAGTCGAGACGCAATCCTCACCGCCCTCATCTCCCAATGTCGTATTCGGGGTGTCTCGATGTGCAGCCTGCGTCGAATTGCTCGTCGCGCAGGGATTTCAGTATGAGTACCCTGATTTGGTCATCCGTATTCACCAAGGAGC
>JACCYV010000045.1 GCA_013696305.1 Nitrospira sp. | reverse complement strand
TGTCATCATGGTGGGCATCTGTTGTTGAAATATCACTGCATTGTTACGGACGTGTAACATTTTTGATTGGGCCGCAATTTTTTCTTGATTAGCGGTGAGCGATAGAAAATGGGCTGTTATACGTCTGGGAACAGGCTACCCGACACCGATCTTTCGCAACGATTGGGGGTGACGGACGGGCGATTGATTAACACAGTCTTGAGGTTGTCCTGAAGTAGGAGAGATAGGCGCGCTGTATCGTCCCGCGACAGAACGCTGATCGCGATCCTGCGATGAGCGAGATAAGACACCAGCGAAGGGGGGCAGAGGTGCAGATACGTAGATCGGTTTCAAGAGTGCAGAAGGTCAGGATGGTGACGATGTTATTTCTCCTCTGGGCCGGATTACCGGCTCTGGATCTCAGAGCACAGGAGTCACCCGTGACGGACAGCGTTGTGGCGCAATCCGGCCTGGCCACGCCGACAGGCAGTCCGCCGGCAGCCGGCGGAATGATTCGTCAGGGACAAAGGGGCCTTGAAAGCACATCGTTAGAAGACCTGATGCTGGAGAAGGGGCTCTTTACCATAGACGACTGGATTCGGATCAGGGCAGATGAAGAGCAGCGGATGAATGAACGCTCCGTCACGGCGGAATTTACCGGCAGTCCACGCTGGTTCGAGCGTATCAGTATGTACGGATATGGGATGTTCCGGTACAATAATACCTCCAACGGGGCCTTCCGCAGCTATCATGATGCCTCAATTGGAGATAAGAACAACGGGGCCCAGCCTGGATTTTTCTTCCGCCGGATTCGATGGGTGGTCACAGGCCAAGTTTCCGACCACGTGTCCTTCTTCATTCAACCGGACCTTGCCACCAATATTGGCGGCAATACCCATGTCCTCTCCATGCGGGACGCCTGGGGGGAATGGAATTTCGACAAGGACAAAGAATACCGGCTCCGAGTCGGCCTTCAGCGCGTGCCCTGTTCCTGGGACAACTGGCAGGCCAGCCGTCAGCGTATGGCCCTGGACCGCGCAGACGCGACGAATAGTTGTGCTCAGTCTGAGCGTGATATGGGCGTGTCGTTCATGTGGTCACCGAAGATCGCGCAGCAACGGTTTAAGCAAATGCTGGATTACATGTATGGACCCGGCGACTATGGTGTGTTTCATATTCAGACGTACAACGGCCAAGGACTCAACGCACAGGAGGCCAACGCCAATAAACACATTGCGGCCCGCTTGGCTTGGCCGTTCGAGTTACCGGGCGGCCGGCTGCTTGAGGTAGGTATGAACGCAACACGTGGTCAGTTTGTGGTGAATAATGGGACGGCCGCAGCGGGTCAGACCCTGTTCTCGTTCAATCAGAGCGGCAACACCGGCGCTCGGAGCTATCGCGATGAGCGGCTAAACTTCTATATGTACTACCCTCCGCAGCCCTGGGGTTTCATTGCAGAGTATGTGATCGGGCGAGGGCCAGAGCGGCAAGCGAACGGCCGCGTGGCGGACAGTGCCCTCTTCGGCGGTTACGTGCAGGCGCACTACCAATGGAAGTATAGTGATGTCGGCTTGGCGAATTTTTACTCCAGGTACCAGGAGTATCGCGGAGGCATCAAGTTCGCAACCGGCGCGCCTAGCGGCAAGATGAGTGAGTTGGAAACCGGTATTGCCTGGCAGCCTGATCCGCAATGGGAGTTCACGGTAGCCTATACATTCTCACAGCGGACGAACCTGAATCTGACCGACCCAGGGACTGCGACCGTGCCGGGAGTCCAGAGAGAACAATACGCCAATCTGTTGCGGTTCCAAGCGGTCTGGTTCTGGAACTGAGGACTTTAATCAGATTCAATGACGTTCGAGGGCGCAGGCGAACCCCGTCTGCGCCCTTGTCCTTCCGCGACCCGATAAGGAGGGATATGTCGCATCGTCTGCTGACGGCTAGTGTCGCACTGAACTTGGTTTTTTGTGCACTGTTCCTCGGCGGCTGGCTAGGGGCCAATCTGGAAACCTCTTTTAACCCGACGATCGATCGGCCCATCCTTTCCAAGACATCCAATGTACATCCGTTGGCATCTGTCATCGGCTCTGTCGACCTGGGTGACCGGGTCTTTGTGGCCCCGTTCGCATCGATCCGCGGAGACGAAGGCCAGGACATTCATATCGGGCATGACAGCAATGTGCAGGATGGAGTCGTCGTTCACGGCCTTGAAACGTTCGAGAGCGGCAAAGAGGTGTCGGAGAATGAAGTGGAGGTCGATCGACGGAAATATTCCGTTCATATCGGCCAGCGGGTGTCACTCGCCCATCAATCGCAAGTGCATGGTCCGGCGAGGGTCGGGGATGATACGTTTATCGGAATGCAGGCCTTGGTCTTCCGGTCAGAGGTGGGAGACCATGTGGTCGTAGAGCCGGGCGCCAAGATCATCGGGGTGACTATCGCGTCGAATCGCTATGTGCCGACCATGGCAGTGATTACGAAACAGTCAGATGCGGATGCCCTCCCCGTCATCACCGACCAGTATCCCTACCGCTCTCTCAACCATGCGATTGTCCACGTCAACACTCAGTTTGCCGACCCGCAGACCGCGCACCGTCTCTCTCGACAACGAATAGTCGCCCCGCCGATCGCCACACTAACCCTTCCAAATCCCTGACACATATAGGACATCAACAAGATTGTTCAAGTGCACCATACAGTGCATCATACAATGATCTGCGTCCAGGCTAACCTCACTCGTTGAAATCGCGTGGCGAAGCCCTAGCTGGTCGACGATACGGTCACTGAAGCGAGCGGAATCGCTCGCAGAGCATCGTGCGAATGCAGCAAAGCTCAGTCTTAGCAACGGTCGCGATACCAGAGCGGACCGAGAAAGCTTAAATGCAGTGTGGTCAAGGATTCGGTGACATCAGAAAAATGTGGGGAAGGCCATCCGCCATGACACCTGTTCCGGCAATCAGACCCCGGTCATTAATGCAACGTGGAGTCAGCATTTTCCATTTGGATTCCTGGGGAGCCAACGTCAATAGGTCAATCATTTTCCCCTGACTATAAAGAAATCCCCGCAGGCCGCTCATGCCGACGATGAGTCCCGCGTTGTTGATGCAACTCGCCACGCTCTCGGATCCATCCAGAGTCCCGAGGTCGGTCATTTTACCATCGGCATATAAAAAGGCATGTTGTTTGTTGCTGCCGGCAAGGTTTGCGCTCCCGACAATGTGACTCTTTTGGTTAATGCTGGTCGCGCGACTCTCGGTTCCTCCCAACGTTCCGAGATCGACCATCCGTCCGTTGTGATAGAGGAATGCGTGCGTTTCTCCGCCATAGGTTGAGGAGTATCCCACCACTTGGCTCTGATCGTTGATGTCAGTCGCCACGCTATCCACGCCGCCTAACGTGCCCAGATCGGTAAATTTTCGGCCTCGATACAGAAATGCGTGTTTCTCGGGGGCATAATTTTCACCAGGAACGGGAATAAGCGTGTACCAGCCGACAATCTCGGCCAGGTCGTTCAGTGCCAGGGCAATACCGGGGGGTCTCACAAACGCCGCAATGTCGATAAATTTCCCGTGCGTGTGGATATAGGCCGCACGGCCGATATTACCCACGATTTGCCCGGCGCGGTTGATGTCCATTGCGCGGCATCCGATCCCGCCGCACTTGTTCATGTCGGTCATCTCGCCGTCTTTGTACCACCACCCGTTGAACCGAGTTCCGCCGGGGCTGACCGGAACAGCGCCCACGATCTCCCCGCGTTCGTTCAGCCCTTCCACCGTGCCGCCTGCTCCCACCGCGCCGATATCTTTAATCGAATACTTTTCGGCAGCGTGGGCCGGATGCAGGTGCAAACCCACCAGCAGCATACCGGCCGTCACAAACAGCCACATGATAGAAATAAACTGAGCTGACTTACCGCCGCTGGATCGAAGACCGTCCACGAACACTCCTTCCCGAGTACGTCGCATGCCTGCTCCTATTTGCTCAGCGGAATGGTGACACTGATCGCTCCTGCCAGATCTCCTTCATCTGCGCCTTCCTTCATATAGCCTGAGATGTCCAACTCGCCGGCCGGTTGTCCATGGCAGCTGAGACAATCCTTGCGATAGTAAATCGGAGTTAACACCCGGAGATGATCTTCCTCGCCCCCTTCGTGGATCGTCACGGACTGACTGGGTAAGGTCATCAGTTGCCGGAGGACGGCCTCTTCGTACGCATCCGGCGCATTCTCGGGATTTCGTGGATGTAACGTCGTTTGTTTCAGTTTGACTTGAGAATGTTTGGAAAAACGGGAGGCGGCGCCGCTGCCGAAGCTGGCAGGAATAAAGTTCTTATACCCGATACCCCGTTTATTGATGGTCGGTTGTGCGTCGGCCACGACCATCTTTCCGGCCTGTACTAATTCTTGAAGGAGCGCGGCAGCATGGGTAGGAAGCGGAACCGTCTCTGCATGGTCGAGGTCGATATTCGTCCGTGCGCGGAATTCGTCGAGCAGTTCCCGTTCAAAACTCGCCGGCGTAAATCCTTTTTCCCCCTTAGTAGGATCGTTGATCAACGGCTGATTGCGTTCGATGACCACGCGGGCAGCGCTCAATAACATGCCGATTAGACGCGCGGTTTCCTCGGCTTCACCCCGCGTCGCGGCAATGGCGACCGCGGACTGGATCAGACTCATGAGGCAGGCAACTATCATCACAGTAATCTGTTTCATACCACGCTCCATTGTGTTGTTGGGCATCCCATGTTGTAGGGTTCCCGGCCTCCTTACTTACAGTAGTTTTTCCTTCAGGACCCAAAAAACGTACGTGCGAGCCAGAAGTAGAGGGGAATCCCCAGGGCAATATTGAATGGAAAGGTGATTCCCAAGGAGGCGGTAAGATAGAAGGAGGGGTTGGCTTCCGGTATAGAGATGCGCATCGCTGCAGGAGCGGCGATGTAGGAGGAACTGGCCGCCATCACACCCAACATGGTGGCTCCTCCGACGCTGAGCCCCATCAAGCCTCCTGTCATGACCCCAAGTAGGCCGTCGATGATCGGGACGACGATCCCGAAGCCCACGAGAAATGCTCCCACCTTTCTGACCTCGGCCAAGCGCTGCCCCGCCACCAGTCCCATCTCCAGCATAAACAGACAGAGGACGCCTTTGAAGAGATCTCCAAAGAACGGTTGAGTGACCACAATTCCTTCCGAGCCGGAAATGTATCCGATTAGGAGAGCTCCCAAAAGGATCATGGAGCCTTTGCCGGTGATGGATTCGTGAAAGACGGGTTTGAGCCACGCGTATCCACGGGACTGTACTACTGCCTGAGCTTGAGCCCGCAGAGCCAAGCGGGCCAGTAAAATCCCCATGACGACGCCCGTGGGTTCGAGGACGGCTAAGAATGCCGACATGTAGCCTTCCGCGGGAATGTGCAGGCTGGCCAAAAATTGAGTGGCGACGGCGAACGTCACCGCACTCACCGAACCGTAATGTCCGGCGATAGCTGCTGCATCATGAATTGAAAATTTCCCTAAATTACGAAGGATGAAATAACTGCCAATCGGAATGAGAATGCCCAACATGAGACAACCGAGCAGTGGTAACCAGATCGTGGTGATGCCGACCTCTCTAATTTCGGCCCCCCCCCTCAAGCCGATCGCGGCCAGCAAGTAGAGGGTCAACCCAATATAGAGTGCTTCAGGGACTTTCAGGTCAGAGCGGATCAATGTAGCGAGAATGCCCAATGCGAAAAACAGGGGCATGGGAGCGGTGAGATTATGTCCGATTGCTGCTAGGAGGCCCTGATCCATTGTCCTGTATCCTTTTGAGCTGTTTTCCAAGGGCTTCGCAGTGGTTGGCTGGCTGTGCGCGTCTGCGGTTGTGTTCGGCGGTTCTATGGGCGTGATGCGGTGGGGTTTGGCCGGCGGTCTTTTTCGATCATCTCCGGTAGACGGTCGAGGTCCACCACAACCAGTTTCGATTCGTCAAAGTAGCGGTCATATCCATCATTGCCTCGTACTTGGTTGTTGGGAATCCATGCCTCCTGCGGGGTGAAGGCGGCCGAGAAACGGTAGCGCGCGATCGGTAATAACGGTTGATCCCTCGTGTCGATGGCGGACGCATTCTCATACTGGACTGAGAATTTTGAGGAATGGGCATTGGCGAGAATGACATAAAGATGGCGACCCCTCAGAAATAAACCGCCTGATGTCACCAGGTCCCCTCGGGCGAGATCCGGAGTCACCAAGTAGAAGGTCACCATATCTTTGGGAGAGGCTTTGGCGAAGGCCTGAGCTAGGAAGGGCGCAAGTACTGTCACCTCGGTCGAGAGAAATGCGGGACTGCCGGTCTTGGAGGCGAACATTCCGAACCCCGCGATGTTGTCTCGAACCTGCACGCCCACTCCCCGAAGAATCACGGCCAGTTGATCGCTGGAGATTGTGGCAGGATGACTGTGGCCCGTGCCGGAGGAAGGATCGAACTTCAGCCAGACAGAGAGCGGCTTCTCTTCATGAATGACGATGGGTGGGGAGTCAGCGACACAGCCGGAAGAGAGGTGGAGCGTCGACATGAAGAGGGCGATCAGAATCCGCCTCGACACTCGCTGGGTCATGAGTATCTCTTTCCGTCGATCATATCTTATCCAGTAAAGGTGGTCTAAAAAAACTGTGCGCCGGTCCCCGGAATGGCGACCGGCGCACCGACATCATTCGAACTTTCTACTCCTGACCACGGGATAACAAGAGGGCGGACATCGAGGGACCGATCAGGGTCTGCATGTTTTTTGCGACCTGTGCTCCCGGCAGCGGAAAGAACCCGGCGCGCATGATGGTCTCCTGACCTTCCCGACTATTGATGAACTTCAGGAACTCCAGCTCCTCCGAACCGAGGGCCGCTCCTGGAGCTTTTTTGGCATATAGATATAAGTAACGGGACAAAGGATAGGCTCCGCTGGTCGCCGCCTCGGCGGTAGGGGCCACAAACTCGCTCCCCGCAGTTCTAGCCAGCGGCACGACCCGTACGGTGCTGGCTTGGAATCCGATTCCGGCATAACCCATGCTGAGAGGATCCCGGCTGATATCGAGGATTTCACTGGCGCTGCCTGCCTCTTCGACGACATCGGCCTTGAGTTGCCCTCCATTGAGTACTTCCTGCATGAAGAATGCACGCGTTCCAGATTTTTTGTCGCGGCCGTAGAGGTGAATTG
>JACCYV010000042.1 GCA_013696305.1 Nitrospira sp. | reverse complement strand
CATCAATCCGCTCCACCAAGTCCTGCAGGCGGCGGGTCATCCCGGCCTCTCCACTCTTGGTTGCCGTGCCCTTTCTTTTCTGACCGACCGGTCGATTGCGTCCCGACGTCCGTGGCACCTTTCTCTTTGGCGGCATAGGTTCCTCCTCGTGAGGATGATGATGTACGCGCCTTCACGCGGCTGGTCAAGTGGAGCGGGAGGACCGCGTCGATTCGGCGGCGGTTCCAGCCAATGCCGGAAGTTCCGGCTTTCCTCCTCTGTCGAAAGCAGGTATCCTGCGACCGCCGTACCAGTTCACTGCCATTCCGCGCCAGAAAAGGGAACTCCGCCATGCCCGATCAGCCACGCATTCGCATATTCGATTCTCAGGGCGAAGCCTACAAGCAGGCGTTTCAAGTCTTTCTGGATCATACCGACCAGAAGCGCAATGCCAAGCGCTGGCTGCAACGGGTAGTGGACAGCCTTCCGGCCCGGAACACCTTCATCGACGCCGGCGCGGGGAACGGGGAGGTCACGCGTGCCTTCGCCGGCGCCTTCGCCCGCACCATCGCCATCGAGCCGAATGCCTTTCTCTTGAATCAGCTCCGACAGGCCATTCCGACCGCCGAGGCCATCGGCTCACCAATCCTCTCGGCGATGCCCCCCGCGCCAGGCGATCTGGTCCTCTGCTCGCACACGCTGTACTACATCCCCGCCGACCAGTGGCTCGCGCATCTCGAACGGCTCGTGTCCTGGATGTCACCCACCGGCGTCACCCTCGTCATCCTCCAGCATCGGGAGAGCGGCTGCATGAACATGGTGCATCACTTCTTCGACCACCGGTTCGAGCTCCGCCGGATTGCCGAGGCCTTCCGCGTCAAGCACGGCGACCGCTACGACGTCGAGACCACCCTCGACCCGGCGCACATCGAGACGCCCGACCTCGCCTCCACCTACACCGTCGCCGAATTCATGCTCAATCTCTTGGCCATCGACCAGGCGCCCACCCGGCAAGACGTGGAAGCCTATGTTCAAAGTCACTTCGCCGCCCCTGACGGAGGCTATCGTATTCCTGTGCACCAGGACTTTCTTCAGATTAAAGTTCGGGCAACAGTTGGAACGGCATAATCGCCCTTTCGGCTACCGCCCCATCCGAACATGGCTACAACCAGACACTTCTCGATGATCCGCGAGTTTCACCTGGCCGACGTGCTGACGCTGGCCAACGCCGGCTGCGGAGTCGCGGCCGTCTTCTACTGCATGCTGTACATGAGCAGCCGCTCGCTGGGACATTTTCTGGCCGCCACGGCTATGACTCCGGCGGCCCTGCTCTTCGACTGGCTGGATGGGCGCGTCGCCCGGTGGCGGCACGAACATTCGACCCTCGGACGCGAATTAGATTCGCTGGCCGACGTCATCTCCTTCGGAGTCGCGCCGGCCGCACTGGGCTTCGCCGCCGGCCTGCGCAACGGGTGGGACGGGATCGCGCTGATCTATTTCGTCTGCTGCGGGGTCAGCCGACTGGCCCGCTACAACGTGACCGCCGAGAAACTCTCCGAGGGCGGCGACAAGGTCGCTTACTTCGAAGGTACGCCGATCCCCACCACCTTTCTACTGACCGCCGTGCTGGCCTGGGCCGCCTGGCGAGGCCGACTGGGCGAGCATCTGTACTGGAGCACCTGGACTGTCGGACCTTGGGACCTGCATCCGCTGGCGCTGCTCTTCGTCCTCTCCGGCACCCTGATGATCAGCAAGACGCTGCGGATACCTAAAGTATAACGAGAGCTTCTTAGGTTCAGTCGGTCACGTTGGGAGACGTGATGTTTTACGAGAGGTATCCCTAGTATCGCACCAGATTGCCCAAATCGGTTTGAATAGAGTGAGCGGTTGCATCCGGCTAGCTGGAGTTTGTACCCGCATCACACGGCGGATAGGAACTTGAGAAGCCAACTAGCCGCATCCCAATTCTTACATCGGGATGCCTCGACCCCCAATACAAGCTGGAGGTGGTTATGAAAAGGGAAGTCGCTCTAGGATTCATGCTTATCGGCCTAGTTGCGCGCCAGTAGTTGCTCTCAGTCAGGAGCAAACAGCGACCCCTCCTCCACAAGCCACATTTCCGCCGCGGATAAGCGCACCACCGGTGCACCCTGTCGCAATGTGGCAGGAGAAGTGGTCAAGATTGAAGAATCCTATTGGATTCCATTTCCCAATGGACAGCAGACACACATACGGGTGAAGCCCAACACAAAGATCGATTCACGGGTGAAGGTTGGTGACAACATTGCGGCACAATTGATGTCCAACGGAGACGCGGAGGCCTTGATCAAGTTGAGTGAGAAAGCAGAGTCCATCGAGTTTCCCAAACCGGACAAAAACCTGAGTGACATGCGTTAGTCAGTCGAATGTGGAGTGGAAAGCCGGCGCACGTGAAACCAAGGCCCCGGCTAGCAGGATTCTCAGCCTCACCCTACTGGCCTCGCGCACATGGCGAAGAACGTCGGGTCTTCATAGACTTGAGCACCCCTATCTGACTCGTCCGAAAACTACGGGCAGGTGCCGCGAGGCAGATTGAGGCACCCTTGAAGCGCTCTAAGTGCTTTACAAGCCATCAATTCGGGGTGCCTTGGCACGGGGAATTTCTAGGGTGAAACTCGTTCCTTGACCCTCTCCGCTCTGGACGCGGACCTTCCCTTTGTGAGCATCAACGACACCTTTAACTACCGTGAGCCCTAAACCCCATCCTGATTGCTTCCCTTCTTCAGCACTTTTGGATCTTCCAAATTTCTCAAAGAGCTGCGGGATCTCATTGGCAGAAATAACCGAGCCTTCGTCATGGACGGTGATCTCCACGGTCGCTGTTTCACCGCGCAATGAGACTCTGATAGGTGTTCCGGGAGCGCCATACTTCACGGCATTCCCGATGAGATTTTCTACCGCCCGTCTCAATCCATCGGCACCCCAGTTCCCTTGAAATTCTCCGTTCGAGTCCAGAACGAATCGATCTCCATGGACCATGGTCATCTCATCCACCACCTCACGGATCAAGGACTCTAAATCACACTCGATGTATTGAAGGGACAGCCGTTCTCCCGCGCGAACCCTGCTCCCATCAAGAAGGTCATGAATCATTGCGTTCAGACGGTTCAAACTGACGAGAATTCTTTTTATGGAGTCAGTCGCGGGTTGGGCGAGGTCAGAGCTTCTCAACACGACTTGGGCGTTCATCCTCGCCACAGAGATCGGAGTCTTCAGGTCGTGAGTCAGGGTGTCGATGAACTTTTGTTGAATGTCGCCATGCACTTCTATGAACTCTACGACAGCGTCCTTCACGGCTTGTTCGATTGAATCCAGCACAATGTCCCGCGATTCCTCTGTCAATGGACCGTCCGCCTCAAGTACGTGAAACAGGACTTGCCTGAGAATACGATATTCAAAGATGACCTCACTGAGCGTATAGGTCGTATTGCTCGCCCTGTCCGCGCCATGCATTTTACCGATCAGCATCGCTTCGCGTTCCATCCTGCGATTCGTTGTCAGCGCTTCGTCTAAATGATCTAGGTAGAGTGGCAAGGAGTCGCGAAGCGCTCGAGAGCCGGTTGAACGAGCCGATTTCACTTCTCTGAGGCAACGTTCCTCCCACAGAGATAATATCTTTTCCTTCTTGTCCTTTATGGGATGGGCATTCATTTCAGACATATGGGTGTTATCCGCCGCAACGTACGGCAGCCGACCTTTCCAGCCCACTCCGGGGCTCAGTGCACAGGTGCGTCCCGCTTGTATCGCGTCAGTGCAACATCATAGTTAGTGGGTGCCTGAGATTCAGTGAGGGAGGACTCTTATACAAGAGGACATGCGCTGAACCCACCTTGAGCTTCTGCTTACGCGAGCCCAGCCGGACCGTTCCATTCTATCGATATAGCAGCATGTCGGCTCGACCGCCCGGAAAGATTCTCAGCTTGTGAATCGTTTATTTTTTCACCCTGCGTAGGGACAAAGCAAGATACAAACCGCCTTACAAGGCCTCGTAGTGCAACTCTTTTATTTATCATTACTGTCTGAAAAAGGAGACGTCTGAAGCCTCGATCCCGCTCACAAGGTAAAGCAGGACATTCGGCGTCGTTTACTGAAGAGTTTCCATTCGGAGTGCTTATGCGTCACCGACGCAGTTGATGATTCCTTCGCCGTCATACATCTCTTCCGTCGCCCTAATTACTGGCAAGCCCGGCCAGGCACATGCAAGCAATAGCAGCACTCAAGGATGTGTCACTGGCTGACGGCCACACGTGAAGCCACGTCTTGCCGCGGATCACTGGAGACTCTGGCTCGCACGCAAGTCGGCCTGCCGAAAATGATTCGGCAGCAGCATGATGCAGTTGGGATTGAAGCCAGCTGCTTTCAACGTGTCGATATTCCCCAGGACTTTGCCCTTCGTCACATCGATCATCGTGATGGACCCGTCGCTCATGCCCTCCAAATTGAGGAAGCTATTTTGGACGAACAGATACCGTTCATCGGGCGACAGAACCGTATGATGGGCGCCCGGAGCCGCGGGAATGGCTTGCAGAAACTTCGGGTGTTGCGGATCGGTGTTGTCATACAGATTGACAAACCCCGGCTTGCCCGTGGTGACGTACAAACGGTCCCCCTTCGCATTATAAAGAATTTCCAGCGGAATCCCCTGTTGACGAGGGCCGAAGTCGTCCACCTGGTGGAACGAAAACGACTTGGTCTTCGGATCCCAGATCCCGGTCCACAGCGTCGCTTCGAACATATTGGTAATGTGCACCACCGGCGGATTCGCGTTCGGAGAAAACATGACTTCGACCGGGGCGGCTTTAGCGGGAGACGGTTTCGATGAGACTTTGTGTGTCGACAGCACCTTACCGGTGCTGGCTTCCAACACCGTGACCGTCTCACCGGCCTCCGCCATATTATCCGGCTTGACGGTGCTGGTAATGAGAACCCGGTCAATGCCATTGTGAATCGTGATGCCGTGCGGATAGAGCACCGAGGCCGTTCCTCCCTCCGGCGTGCGGATCGTCTTGATCGGCTGATCTTTAACAGCGTCCCCCATAATCACGGCGCTCGAGCCCATGCAGGTCAGGTACCAGGTCCGATTATCCTCCGACACCACCAGGTCTTCCAAGACCTGGTAATCCGGCACATCGATGGCGCGCAGCCGATAGGGAAACCGGGTGAGATCGAAGACGTGAAGGACGCTTTTCCCGAGGGCCGTGATGTAGGCTTTCGTACGATCGCGGTTGAAGAAGATGTGGTGCGCGACGAGGTCGGAAGGAAGCGGAATCTCCATCAGGATTTTTCCGAAGTCCGAAGACTCGGGATCAATGTCCATGATCGCGATCCCTTCGCGTCTCACCGGCTGATTCGGCTTGCTCTCGTAATTAAGGAGGGCCAGCATTTCCGCCGACACCAGAGCCGTGCAGGAGAGAAGCAGCCCAACGGTCAAGGAGAGGAGTCGGAATGGTTTCATTGTAGCCTCCTTTCGAACTGTGATGGCCGAAAGTACTCTCTTCACAAAGTCTAAGCAACGGGCCACCATCAATTCTCATCCAGCCGACCCCGCTCAGAACGCAGCACTCATCCCAAAACTGCCACCTGCTCACTCTTCACTCGTTACACCCCTTGCCTCCTGGCCTCCCACCTTTGCCCAGCGCCATCCTCACAGTGCCGCTCCTTGATCGAGGGGACGCTGGACGGTATGACGGACTGCGGTAATTTCAACGTGGTTACACGCTCAGAGAAAGGACGGTAAGGACGGTAAGAATGAAAGTGCATGTAGTTCGCATCGCAACTCTCGAGGCATCCGAATCCCGGAAACCATTCTCGACCCATGTCGGGTGACCGATGTCATGGAATTGGAAGTTCAAGGCAACCAGCTACTGCTCGTGTACTGGTTCACGAGCAGAGATTGACTA
>JACCYV010000020.1 GCA_013696305.1 Nitrospira sp. | reverse complement strand
TGAGCGCCCAGGGTATGCCGGCCCAGAATCCCAGGGCAGCGAGGAAGGCTGCGGACAGGCCCAGATAGTCTTTCACGAAGAAGGTCCCGACGATGCCGGTGAGACCGGAGATTCCCGCTGCCATGTAAACCATAAGCGGCGGCAGATAAGACAGCCGGAACTCGCGCGCGAGTTCCAGAATATTGCGGTCGATCCAATTGTAGACAGCCGTCATGCGTGAACCCACCTTCCTACTCGCTTCTCTGTTATCGCTAGGGAGCGATAATTTGCAAGCCGCGAGTCTTCTACACGATACCAGGAGAGCATGTGGATCCGGCAGAACGCGAGAAAGGCCGGGAAGAAACCCCGGCCCTTCTATGCATGACTCCTGCCCTGCTTCGGGAATTCGGCCGGTGCGGCGGCATGCTGTCAACCCTTCGCCATTGAGCGATTATAGGAAGGCGACCGCATCTAGTCGTTCCGTCTCAGCAAGTTCAAGCGGGACGACGGTATGGTGCAAATGCGGATGTGAATCCCCCTGATTATAAAAGTTCACTCCCTCCGCGAGCGTTCCTAGCTCCCGTCGTGCATAGATACATGGCAGCGTGCGAAATCTCCCGCAACGTCGGCTTCTTGAACGCCGCGAGGTCCTCGGGATTCCTGGTCACCATGTAGCGACCCAGATCCACCTGAGTGGTGTCCCAACCGATGCCCGGGTTATAAATTTTCGTCCGAGAAATTGAACCCTGAGTAACAACGTACGCATCGTGCTTTTCCTCGAAACAACGCAAGGCCCCGCTGCGCGAATGGTTCAAGGCCTGCTTGTCCCCGCCGAAAAACTCGTGACATTGAAAATTTCAAGCCTGGTGCCGACCGCTCCGGCCCACTACCGTGCGGAATGTCGCGCAGATGCTCCCATCAGTCCCGGCGGGACTCACATCGCTCTACCAGGTCCAGCAATGCCTTGCGCATGTGTTGGGGCGCCAGGTGCGTTCGGCCGCCATGACCGGCCAGAACCCATTCGAAAGGATAATGCGTCAATTTCTGTATGGAATCGTGCAGGGCTTCGGCATTCCACACCAACTGCCGCGGGGACTCCAGCCGTTGGGTTTCCGGATCCCACCAGAGATGATCGCCAGTGAACAAAAATCTATCCCGATACAACAGACACAGGCTGCCCGCAGTATGGCCAGGAACGGGAATGATGCGAAACTCCTTCTCGAAAAGACACAACTCAAGTCCTTCAAGGATTTCCTCCGCATCGGGCATGGCATGGGCATCCGCGCGATGGATGATCCGCTTGGCGCCGAATCGTTGTGCATATCGGGCCGCATCCGCCACGTCATCTTCATGCGTCAAAAAGATGTAGGCCAAACCGCCTCGGCGCTCGAAGGCATCGACCAGCGGTTTGAGATATCGCGGTGAATCGATTAGCCAATTCCCGTCGGCATGCTGCACCAGGAAACTGTTCGCTCCGAACGATTTCTCAGAGTTGAAGCCACAGTAATATACGTCGTCCTCCACGAGGAGAGGAAAGTCGGCCTTGGCCGACTTCAGCAAGCTCTGATCACTCTGTTCGGTTCCGATCGAGCCGGTGGGGCAGGCCAGTAATGCCCGATAGGCCTGCAGGGTCTCCCTATCGCCGGCCGGTTGATGAACCACTGCCGAGTACTCTCCAACCTCCTCGAAACTGTCCTGAGCCAATTGACGACAAGTATCGCAATTGATGCAGGTCGTATCGACATAGAAATTCCCCGGTCGATTCGTATTCAGTCGCTTGAGGGAATCAGCCATGGGATGCTCGCTTCGTGGCTTTCTTCAACACGAGTTTCGTCGGCCGGATGCCCTTTGCACCTTCGGATGCGCGCCAGAGATACCAGGCGGCGGCGGTGCGATAGGGTTTCCAGCGCTCTCCAAAGTGCAGCACTTGCTTAGGCGTCGGCATCTCGAGGTGTCCATAGACGATGCGGAATCCATTGCGCACGCCAAAGTCATCGACGGGTAACACATCCGGACGCCCGAGGTGAAAGATCAGCAACATTTCGACCGTCCATCGCCCGATGCCACGGACCTCAATAAGCCGTTCAATAATCGCCTCGTCGTCGAGCAGTCGAATGGCGCGCGAGGTCGGGACGGTTCCATCAAGCGCCTTCGCCGCGAGATCACGGAGTGCCGCAATCTTCGCCTGAGAAAATCCGGTGCTTCGAATGAGTTCCGACGTGGTCGCCAATACCTCACCCGGCTGCGGAAACCGGCGACGCGGAAACAGTGCGATAAACCGTGTGAGAATACTCTCTGCGGCCTTGTTATGAAGTTGCTGATGCGCAATGGCTCGCGCCAGAGCTTCGAATGGCGAGCGGGAGGCCCGAAGCGCCAACGCATAGGGCCCTACCTCGGCGACCACTCGCTTCATGACCGGGTCGATCTTGCACAGATGTCTGGTTTCTGCGGTATGTCTGCTCATTGGCACAGCCTCATTCCGTGTACGTACCTTTGAGGGTTCTCATGGGTCGTAATGGCGCCTGCTTCAATTTCGATCAACATGCCCGAATCGATCAAATGTGCCAGACGATTAATGGCTTGCCCAATCAGGCCGGACCTTCCACGTTCCGGAAGAAACGATCTCACTCACCGGCTTTCGGTCACGAGGCGCGAACTCACGCTGACGCAGTGTGTCGTCCAGAACCGCCGGGTCTCCTGGATATCCGACGGCGATCATGGCGACCGGGTCAGAGCCCGCAGGGATGTTTAGATCCTGCCGCGCCGTTTCCACATCGAATCCTGCCATCTGATGGACGATCAACCCGAGCGCCGTCGCCTGAACCACGAGACTGAAGACCGCCATGCCCGTGTCATGCCAGGCATGCCGGTTCGGCGTGCCATCGTCTTCAAAGTTCAGGCGCGCGACCGAGAGCATCAGCACCGGCGCTCGAAACGCCCACTTTTTGTTCCCTTCCTTAAGACAGTGAAAAAGACGATCATGCGCGGCCGGGTCGTCCTTCGTCCCGACGATGAAGTGCCAGGGCTGCTCATTACTCGACGAGGGCGCCCACCTGGCCGCCTCAAAAAGGCTCTGCAAGATTTCCGGCTTCACCGCCTGTTCGGAATAGGCACGCGGGCTCCAGCGCTGCCGTAGCAAGTCATGCATGGGATGAGCGGCGTCTGCCGGTTTGTCCATGAAAGTCTCCTTCGCCATACAACCCGCGGGCCCGAGCTACACGTCGTTTCCCAATGTTGATAGGAGCGTACGAGGCGCTTGATCGTCATCCCAGATCGAGTTGTGGCCTGGCAGAGCTCTCCCGCCAGCATTTGGTCTTGTCGGTCATCACATCACCTGCGGACAACTTACTCGGACGGCTCGGGCCGCACGCCGCATTCGTCCAGGTGACGCAACAGATCCGCCGGATCGTCATAGGTGCGATAGGCGCCCGCGCGTTCCAGTTCGCCTCGACCATACCCGCCTGACAAGAGCCCGACGCCGAGCGCCGAGGCCCGGCGTGCCGCCAGCAGGTCCCAGACACTGTCCCCGACGACGATGCACTTCGCAATCGGAACGCGGAGTTGTTCGGCGGCAGCCAAAAACAAATCGGGATCGGGTTTCGCGCGTCGCACCTGATCGCGCGTCACCACTGGAGTTCCCGGAGGAAGTCTGAGTAGCTTCAACGCATGTTGCGCATTCTGCAGACGCCCACTTGTCGCAATGGCAAAGGGAACGCGAGACGCCGTCAGCATATCCAGAAGTTCCTGCGCCCCAGGCAACACGCGAAGCGAAGGGGCCTGGTTAGCAAAGGCCTCGGCGTGGACCCGTTGAATGCGCTCCGCATCCTCTTTGATGACCGGCCGGCCGGTCTCTCGCCATAACGCATGCAACATGAGACCCCCGCTCATGCCGATTTGCCGATGAATTCTCCAGACCGGCAATTCAATACCGGCAGCCTGGGTGGCCGCACGCCAAGCCAACACGTGCTGGTAGACGCTATCCACCAGCGTGCCGTCCAAGTCGAAGAGAAACGCCAACGGATCAGGGTCGTGCGATGGTGTCACTGAGCTAGCTTTCCAATTTCGCATCCATAGTAATCGTCGCGTTGAGAAGTCGCGAGATAGGGCAACCGGTCTTGGCAGCGGCGGTGGCCTTCTCCCAGGCAGCTTGGTCGGCTTTGGGTACCTTTCCCTTCACCGACAGATGCACACCGGTCACTGTCCAGCCTGCCTCCACTTTTTCCATCGTGACGGTTGCGGTGGTGGCCAGTTGTTCAGCCACCAGATTCGCTGCGCCCAACTGCCCCGAGAGGGCCATGGTGAAACAGCCGGCATGGGCAGCCGCGATCAGTTCTTCCGGATTCGTGCCTTGCCCATTCTCGAACCGCGTGTTGAACGAATATTGCGCATTGGTCAGCATCCCGCTCTCCGTCGAAACCGTTCCTTTACCCGTTTTCAGATCTCCTTGCCAGGCTGCCGAAGCGTTCCGTTTCATCGTATGTTCCTTTATAAAGTGTTTATGGTTAATACCGCGCGAAAGCGCGTTTTGCCGCTTATCATCTGTCGAGAAGTCACCTCTTCCATCCTGACCGCGGGAAGACCTCACCCCTGCATCGGCAATACTGCGAGATTGAAGCCCGCTGAACGGTGCACATTCCTGAGGCCCTATCGTCACGTCTTCATGCGAAAGGCGCACAGCACTTTACTTCTCGATTTCGAACCCATCATCTTTCCACCAGCGCCATCCGCCGTCCACTTCCATAATGGGATAGCCTTTGGCGGTAAATTCCACCGCAGCGGTGGCGGCGAGATGGCACACTTGTGAATAACAATAAAGGACGTTCGTTTTGTCCTTGCGCAGGCCTTTTAGAGACGACCACTGCTCCTTCGGCAAATTGATCGCGCCTGGAATGTGCCCTTGAGCGTAATCCTCGGCCGCCCGCACATCGACAACATTCACCTCGTTGTTTTTCATCATCCGCTCCAGCTCAACCGGCCCCGTCGTAAAGGCCATTTTGCCTTCGAAGTAGTCTTTTGCCTTGGCCGGATCATTGGTTATCAATTGTGTCGCCATGGAATCCTCCTTTTTTGTATGAATTTTGTATGACGCTGATACCGATTGATGCAGGCTTCATTGTGGGCTCTTCGGGACCGGCAGAACAAGAGCCGATAGGGCATCTTGGTCACGCCTCCCACTATTACGAAACAAGGCAACTCCACTTCGTAGACGCTCTCACCATCCACGGGTTTCTCCATGCTTCAAGACCCACACCTTGGAAAGCTCTAGCCCCAGTCGATTCACCTCGGCTTCCAGCCGCTGGGGAGGCTCCTCGATCGGTTCTTCAGTCATATCGAACGTGCCCCAGTGCATGGCCACGAAGTGCTTCCCTTGGACGTCAGCAAAAATCTGCAAGGCTTCTTCAGGCGTGATGTGCGTCATCTTCATCATCGACATGGGAAGATAAGCCCCGATTGGAATTGCGGCCAGGTCGAACGGCCCCAGGCGAGCGCCAATCTCTTTGAAGACGGAATAGTAGCCTGTGTCTCCGGCGAAGAAAAAACGTTTTATGCCTCCCGCTACTGCCCATGTGCTCCACAGTCGTCGATTCTTATCCCACAGGGTGCGCCCTGCAAAATGCTGAGCAGGAAGACAGGTGACGGTCAGCCCACGGACCTGACGGCTTTCCCACCAGTCCATTTCGTCCACTTCCGTAATACCGATGTCCGCAAACCAGGCCTTCAATCCGAGCGGAACGAGAAACAGGGGATGATGCGTTCGAGCAAGCCGTTGAACGGTATCGACATCGAGATGATCATAATGATCGTGCGAGATGATCACGAGATCCACCCTCGGCAGTTGTTCGAGTGGCAGACCTGGCGGCATCAGCCGCTTGGGACCGGCAAACGTGACAGGGCTCGCTCGTTCCGACCATTGAGGGTCGGTCAGAATCGTGACACCGTCGAGCTGAATGAGGAGGGTGGAATGCCCCACCCAGGTCACGGTGGCATCCGTGCGATTGTTCCTGAGTGCATTGCGGTCGCTTTCGACATGCGGCAAGTGTGCGGTGCGCGGGTGAAACGTCGTCTCCCACGTTCGCAGGGGGACGAATAGGAAGCGCTCCCATAGGCTTGGCGGAGCAAATGCCGGATTGGTGTTCCGGAACCCCTCCTTCAAGATGTGCGTCCGGCCTTCAGGCAACGACTCGGCAACCTTTTCGCATCCCGTCGAATGAACCAGAAGCATCGTCGTATACAGCATCATCAGGAATGAATGACGAAATTTCATCCTCCCGCCTCGGCTCCTCGACATCGAACATGTTCAATGACTCTAGCCGGCTGCACGAAGAAGCCGTTTGGCTTATAGGTGCAATGGTTTAATCGGCGACACGACAGCGTCGGGGTTGTTCTTCCAGATGGCCTCGTCTGCATCCACATAGAGTTCGACCTCATTGCCGTCAGGATCATGCAGGTACAGGCTTTGGCTCACCGTGTGGTCGCTCATCCCGTCGATCGTGACGCGGGCCTGTTCCAATTCTCTCTTCGCCTCGCGCAACGCATCCAGGCTGTCTCCGATTTTGATGCCGATGTGGTAGAGCCCGCGACGCCGGCCTGGCGGGGGTCCGGGCGCATCGCCTACCTGAATCAACAGCAGCTCATGATGGGTACGCCCCGAGGTGAGCGCCGCCGCCGCTCCGTTAAATATCTTCCCGACCTCGCGAAAACCCAGCAGATCCCGGTAGAAGACGAGCGCGGGCTGAAGATCTTTCACATAAAACACCACATGTCCCAAGTAGTGCGCTTTCATGTTCCACATCTCCTACACGAGGTAGACGATTTCACCGGTGCGCGTCGCTCAATATCCCGACATAAATCGATTACGTACCTGCACCGGCCTTTCCAGTTCGTCGATCATGGCCATGGCATAATCCTGCACCGATACGGTTCGCCCCCATTGCATCTTTCAACATAGGGCCCGTGCCGGGCCGAAATTGACCGGTACGGGACCCGGAAATGGATCTGCTTCATCGCTTCCTATCTCTTCTTCCCAATTGATTCCGCAGGTACCGGCGATGTTTCACACGACTCATCGCTCATTCTCGTCGGTTACCGAAGCAGCGCGCGGGTGGCGGCATGCGCCAACACCACATCTGGCTCCCGTTGCAGCGCGTCGTAATAATGCCTGGCGAATCCCTCTCCGTCTTCAGACGGCGTCAGGAGAGTGCGCGCCGATGCGATGACTTCAGCAATTTCCGCGCGGCTGGAGGCCTCATCTTCCTCACAGAGCTCATCGAATCTGGCCATCAACTGAGACAGGGGACGCAACCAGGCAAACCAGGCATCCCCCAGCACCAGCTGAAAAAATGCTCCATTTGATGGGATGCGCCCATGCACCCGCTCGTAGGACACGCGTTCGCCATCGAGCAGCGCCTTGTGCAGGCGAAGCAATGCCCGGGAAAGATTATCCAGGTGCGTGCGGGCAAGATCCGGGGGCGGCATAATCACATTTCCTTACTTATTCTGACCCACTGACTTCGGCCCGCCACGCGAGCCGACTGGAATGGCGGCTCCGCTGATCTGACTCGCGTTTTCAGAGCCGAGAAAGATCAGCATCTCGGCGATGGACGCGGGCCTGGTCCAGGTGGACGGGTCGACATCGGGCATACTTGCCCGGTTGGCCGGCGTATCGATGGTGGTGGGCAGTACCGCGTTGACGGTCACTCCAGAACCCTTCAGCTCAAGCGCCAATACAGTAATCAACGTGAGCAGGCTCGACTTGGCGACAATATAGGCAGCAGCTCCGGGGAAGGGCTCGACCGCCGCCCAGGCTGCGACATGCAGAATGCGACCGGTCCCCTGTGTCACCATCCGGGGGACGACGGCTTTCGAGAGCAAAAAGGCCGTCGTCACATTCATGGCCAGCATCCGCTGCCAGAGCGCCACATCCGTTTCCACCAGACGCCCCATGGCAAAACCGCCGACCAAATTGATCAGCACATCAAGGCGTCCATGCCTCTGCATTACGTCAGACACGAGGCGCAGGACATCCGCTTCATCGGTTACGTCGGCTCGCAGCGCAGTCCATCCGGAAGTCTGAAGTGAGACGGTACGATCCGCCGTGATAACCTGCGCGCCGGCTTTCACGCAGGCCGGAGTCACCGTCTGACCGAGCGCGCCGGCCCCTCCGGCGATCAACACCACTTTTCCATCCAGTTGCATAGTCGTCTTCCTATCGAACGGTGTTCCCCAACGCGCGTGGGAACCGGGGGCTTCTGCCTCCGTGGCTCCCATGGCACGGTGCGGTCATGATGAGGTCTGTTTCCCGCTATCGTAGTAAAACCGCTCGCTGACGATCTTCCCATTCTTCCACTTCGCGACGGACACTTGTTCCATATGAACCGGTTGTCCGTTCGTCGCAATGAAGTCCATGACACCTTCGTAAAACGTGACGTCGTCTCCCACGCCGGATGCCAGCACCTGAAACCCTTTCCACTCCTTGACTCCGGCAAGGAACTGCTTCTCGCGCTCCATGTTGGCGGCGAGTCCCTTCGTAGGCGGATTCGCATTGTCCTGCATCACCGTATCTGTATCGTAGAATTCCTTCATGGCGTCCATGATCTTCCCCTGCTGGATTGAGGTCAAGAGCTCCTGCAGGCGTTGGTGTAATGCGACAGCGCTCATGTCGTCTCCTTCCGCGGTTGCGCACGTAATGTCTTGGTAAAGGTAATTCCGGCCTTTTGCACTTCCTGATAGGGGAGGAGCCAGACGAGCGACTCGTCGCTCAAGTCGCCCACCTGAATGCGGTTGCCCCAGGGATCGTGGAAATCGCACCGAAAATCAGGGTGCAGTGTGAGTTTGTATGTCTGCGTGAGTTTCTTCCGGACTTCCTTGATCTGCTGCTCGTCACGGACCATGAGACCGAAGTGTTTGACGCGATCCGGTTGCAGTTGATCGACCTCGAAAATCGCCATGAATTGATGTTCGCCGAGTTTGCACCAGGCGGCGCCTTCGCCACCGCGCAGCATCTTCAATCCGAACACATCCGCATAAAACTTCACGGCTTTTTTCGCGTCGGTGACTTCGATCACGATGTGGTTGCATCCATACACCTGGACAGCCATGTCAGCTCCTCCTCAATGAATGACCTGCTCGATCGCGGCGACGAAGGTCTCCACGGGCTGCGCACCCGAAAGGGTGCTTGTTCCATTCAGTACGAAATAGGGAACTCCTCTGATCCCCAGCTGATGTCCATGCGCCTCTTCCTGCCGCACTGGATCGGCGCCTTCATCTGTCTCTAACAGTCGGCTCACTTTTCTCCCATCCAATCCGGCTCGAACCGAGAGTGACACCAACGATTCTACCGCTCCAATAGACAGTCCTTCCGTGAAATACCCGTGAAACAGTTCTTCGACGATTGCATCCTGTCGGCCGTGCTGCAGGGCGAACCAGATCAACCCGTGGGCATCGAACGTGTTAGGTGTCCACTCTATACGGTCGAACGCGAAATCGATGCCCACACTCGTCCCGACTGCGGCGACGCGATCATGGATGGTCTTCATCTCCCCAGGACCGCCGAACTTCGCTTCGAGATACACGCGGCGATCCACCCCGGTCTTCGGCATGGTCGGGTTGAGCTGAAAGGGGCGCCAGATCACGCGGGCTTCTGCTCGCCCCTTCACGATTTCCAGCGCCTGCTCCAGTCTCCGTTTGCCGACATAACACCAGGGACACACCACGTCGGAATACACGTCGATTGTGAGCGCATCACTGGTCATGCTAAATGTCCCATCTTGCCCTTCTGATAGTCCTGTACGGCCTGAATGATTTCGTCGCGCGTATTCATGACGAACGGACCGTACCGGGCAATCGGTTCCACGATGGGATCTCCACTCAATATGAGAAGCGTCGCGTCCTGCTTGGCCTCGATCGACACCCGCTCGCCTCGCTGCCCCAACAGAGCAATTTCAACTTCCTGAATAGGCTGCGAGCCGTTGACTACCACTTGCCCGTGCAGCACGAACAGCGACGAATTGAATCCCTCGGGCAGAGACAGTTCAGTCTGATGTCCCGCCTTGAGGCGCAGATCGTACAGATGCACCGGGCTAAACGTCTTCGCCGGTCCCTGGACACCGCGAAACTCGCCGGCGATTACACGCAGCTCGCCGGCTCCGTCGCCGAGGTCCACCGCAGGAATGTCGTCGCTCACCAACGTCTGATACCGGGGCGGCGACATTTTGACAGCCTTCGGCAGGTTCACCCACAGTTGGATGCCCTCCAATAAACCCCCTTCTTTGGCAAAATCCTTCTCGTGCAGTTCTTCATGCACGATGCCGGATGCGGCGGTCATCCACTGCACATCGCCGGGACCGATCACGCCGCCGCTCCCGGTCGAGTCACGATGCGCCACCTTCCCATGATACATGATCGTGACTGTCTCAAATCCCCGGTGCGGATGCTCACCCACGCCAAGCTGACGGTTCGTAGGCGTAAACTGCTCCGGTCCCAGGTAGTCCAGGAGCAAAAACGGCGACAGCTGTTCATCAACCCCGGCGCCGGGAATCATGTTACGGACCGGAAAACCATCGCCGACCATGTGCTGAGAGCCGGCCTGATAGACCCCGATGAGCTCTTTTGTGATTGAGCTGTTCGTTCGCATGTCAGCCTCCCTTGTTGACGGCATGTTTCGCAATGCCTCGGTCGTGGTGACCCGCCATGCAGGCAGGAATCAAGACACCTGCGGATCAGCCCACTCGTTCTGCGACCAGTCTATCCACCGACCACTTTCCTGCGCCAGTGCCGAGGAGCGCCGCGCTGATTCTGATGACCTGGGGAAATGCTGTCGGCCTGATATTAGTATAATAGTTCTAGTTAGTACCAAGTCAAGTCTAAATATTCCTCCGTGACTACCAGGCGAATCAGGTTGTGGATCAATCGTTACAGGCAATGCCGAGTGAGAGGTCTCGCAAGTCTATGCGGCGTTTGTCCTTTGCGAGATGAATCAGGGATTCTGAAGAACAATCAGGAAAGCCGAATCCTCACGAAACTACATAAGGTGCAGAAGGAGGCAGTGTGAGACGGGATCCAACGACAGATGTCGCTTGCCCATAGAAGCGAACGAAGACCGAAACGGTCTACCTCTTTTATTTGCTAGACGAATGAGGGTTAGATCGTTTTATCTATAAAATCTTGCCCATTGACAAGCGAAAGCAGTTTTTCCAGAACGAGCGCAGTTCTCTTCTCTCCTCCTCGAACAGGCTGGAAGGCCAGCGCCACCCACCCGGTCCAGCGATCAAGAGAAACTCGAACAGGTATTTCGTCTATCTGGCGATCGAACAATGCCGTTGTGACCAGTGCCAAATTCGTAACCCCTAAGAAGCAAATGGCAACGGGATTGAGGATGTTGATCTCTATCCGCAAATGCCGATTTGCACAATACATTAGAGCGTCTCGCGGAGGCGCATCCTGTCCAACCGGTCTTATTTTGCCCGCGTGAACAAAGAAGTACCCTCGTCGGTGAAAGACACTTATGGCTTCCTCCAACCTCAGGCCATCTAGCGGAATCCCTAGCAACCGGAAGAGCCCATTCCTTAAAGCATCTCTCGCTGCAGAGTAGAAGTGATTGCCTTTATTCTTTCCCTCTCGATTTGTTGGGGCCATACCGACAAACAGAACTTTCACAATGGGAGGTGGGTCTGGTATTTCCCCGACTTGTTGAGGCTGAATTACAAGCCCCTTCCATCGGCCAATACATTCTTGGCAGACCGCGATGTCCCCTTGCGTATCCTGCCATTCCATGTGACTACTTACCGGGTTCCTTCCTTCCGAGCCACGATCAACAGCGACGATGGAAGGGATGAGCGATGAGCACATGACCACCAGCGCACCGAGCACAACGGGCGTGTACGATCATCGCATGGTGGCGACGCCTGATCTGACCATCCTTTGTAACCCAAGCCTCTATCGGCTACTTCTTTTGTTTGATCGCCCGTTCCACTTCGCGGCTCGCTTCGCGGGCTTTGATGGTTTCGCGGCGATCGTATTGCTTCTTTCCTTTCGCCAGCGCCAACTCCACCTTCGCGTGGCCGCGCTTCGAGAAGTAGATACGCAAGGGGACGATGGTCAGACCCTTGAGTTGAGCCTTCCCCATCAGTTTGTTGATTTCTTTGCGATGCAGCAGGAGCTTTCGCTTACGCAGGGGATCATGGTTCGAGAGGTTGCCGTGCGAGTAGGGGCTGATGTGGCAATGCTGCAAATAGATTTCGTCCGCATCGACCGACGCATAACTGTCTTGCAGATTCACGCGCCCTTCCCGCAGCGACTTCACTTCAGTCCCGCGTAGTATGACGCCGGCCTCGAACTTCTCTTCGATAAAGTAGTCGTGGTACGCCTTGCGGTTGGTGGCGACCACTTTATACTGATCTTCTTTGTCGTGAGGTTTGCTCATGTCACACCATCGAGAGCTGTTGCCGTCAGGCGCATTTTGCTATGATGCGGCCATGAGAGGACAGAGCAGGCTCGATTCATTCAGCTCCATTTTGGCCGGCCTCGCCCACAGACTGGGCCTGGAGAGTAAACTCTTCGAAGGGCGTCTGCGTCGCCAATGGCCCGACATCGTAGGCGAGCCAATCGCGACGCACACGCGGCCCGACCAGATTCGATTCAAGAAGCTCACGGTGTTCGTGCACAACTCGGTCTGGCTCCAGCAGCTCAGCTTTCTCAAACCGGTCCTGTTGCAGAAGGTGAATGCCATGGCGGGACAGGCGCTGGTCACCGAAATCGTCTTGCGCATCGGGGAGTTTTCCGCAACCCGCGCAGCCGGTCCCGAGGCGGCCATCCCGGACCCGATGCCCCCTCCACCGGCCGCTCAGCTGCTTGACGAAGCGACCCTGCACACGCAAGGGATACTGGACCAAGCCCTTCGCGAGCACCTGGCTGCCGTTATAGTCCAAGCCTTGAGCCAGGCGCCGGCTCCTTCGCATCGCCCGCGACAGATCCCGTGAACAGCTGACGCGAATAGGCGGCGGTCGCCGCGCTGTCCTGGCTCCGCAGGATCGGCCCCAGACGGCCCTCCTCCTCCTGCCCATCGAGTCGATAGAAGCCGCGCACTGACCGCTCGAACCTTTCTCGCACCATCGTATCCTGGCCTGTCACATACTGATGCAGAATTTCCGGCTCCGTCCAGCCTTCCTCGGCGAAGATATAAATCGCGATATGCTGGTACCGCCCTTGAGGGTCATCAGGGGTGGTCGGATGGATTTTCATCGCACCAAAATTCCGGCTTTCTCCGCCGGTCTTTCTAAATCGCTCGATCAGCGTCTCAATTTCAGTATCGCTGGTCCAGGATGGCACGTGAATAGCCACCAACGTGCGTTCCTGCGAACCGATGCTATAGGGAGGAATCGAGCGGTCCGGCCGGCTGAGAAACATCCCGCCCCAGATCAGCGCAAAGGAACCGAACAGGACGCCCAGCGCCATTTTCACGACCGTATCCAGCGGACGCTTGGTGCGGGTTCCGGCTGCTGCCCCGGCCGGCGGCGGAGTCGAGTGGTTCATGGCCATGATGAAGAGAGCCGACTGAAATCCGTGCCACCGGCGGAATGCTTATTCACCCTCGTCGGGCAACACTTCCTCACGTTCAACCAGTCGCGCCACGGCAACCACGCGATCTTCCACGCCATCCATATCCAGCAAGCGGACGCCTTGGGTATTGCGCCCGATTTCACGGATGTCGTCCACCTTGCAGCGCAGCACTTTACCCTGAGCCGCCATCAACATGATTTCATCGTCGTCACGGACTTGGAGGAATCCGACGGCCGGCCCGTTCCGTTCCGTCGTCTTGACGCTGATGATGCCTTTCCCGCCGCGGCCCTGCACACGGTACTCATTCACCGGTGTGCGTTTACCATAGCCGCCTTCCGTCACCGTCAGGATCGCGGTCGTCGAATCGGGTGTGATGGTCTCCATGCCGATGACCTCATCGCCGGCCTCCAGCGTGATCCCGCGCACACCGTGAGCCGTGCGCCCTATGGGCCGGACATCTTCCTCCTTGAACCGGATCGTGATGCCTTGTTTCGTGCCCAGAAGAATCTCGCGCAGGCCGTCGGTAAGATCCACGCCGATCAGCTTGTCGCCGGGATCGAGCGTGAGCGCGATGATGCCGCCCTGGCGCGGATTACTATAGGCCGACAATTCGGTCTTCTTGATGACACCGAGTTTGGTCGCCATGATGATATAGCGATCCGCACGAAACTCTTTCACCGGCAGGGACGCCGTGACCTTCTCGTCTTTCGACAGGGCCAGGAGGTTGACCAACGCCTTGCCCTTCGCCGCTCGACTGGCTTCAGGAATCTCGTGCACCTTGAGCCAGTAGACCTTGCCCGCATCGGTACAGAAGAGCAATGAGTCATGCGTGGAGGCGGTGAAGAGGGTTTCGACGAAATCCTCTTCTTTGATGCCCATGGCGATCTTGCCCTTGCCGCCTCGCCGCTGCGCCCGATACAGAGTCACCGCATTCCGCTTGATATAGCCGGTGTGCGTGATCGTGACCACCACTTCCTCTTCGGCGATCAGGTCTTCGAGCGACAACTCGGCTTCTTCTTTCACGATCTTCGTGCGCCGCTGGTCCTGGTATTTGTCTTTGATCTCGATCAGTTCATTACGGATGATCTGGCGTACCAGCGTCTCGCTTCCCAGGATCGAACGCAGATACTCAATCTGCTTCAGTATCTCGCGATACTCTTCCACCAGCTTGTTGCGCTCCAGTTGTGTGAGCCGCTGCAACCGCATCTCGAGAATGGCGTTCGCTTGCAGTTCGGACAGCTGAAACTGCTGCATCAAGCCGGCGCGCGCGACGTCCGGAGACTGCGAGCGCCGAATCAGGGCGATCACCGCATCGAGATTGTCCAGCGCGATCTTGAGGCCTTCCAGGATATGGGCGCGTTCTTCGGCCTTGCGTAGCTCATAGGCCGTCCGCCGCACAACGACTTCGCGCCGATGCTCGACGAAGGCGACGAGAATGCGCTTGAGGCTCAATACCTCGGGGCGGTTGTTGACGAGCGCCAACATGTTCACGCCGAACGTGGTCTGCAACTGGCTATGTTTGTAGAGGTTGTTCAGGACGACGAGGGGAATCTCATTCCGTTTCAGTTCGATCACCACGCGAACACCCTCGCGGTCGGACTCGTCGCGGATATCTGAGATGCCCGTGACACGATCTTCCTGCGCCAGATCGGCGATCTTCTCGATCAGCTTCGACTTGTTCACCTGGTAGGGAATTTCGGTGACGATGAGCCGTTCCCGGTCGGTGCGTTCGTCTGTCTCGATCGCGACCTTGGCGCGGACCGTCAACAATCCGCGCCCCGTTTCATAGGCCTCCTTGATCCCCGCCGTGCCGTAGATAAATCCGGCGGTCGGAAAGTCTGGCCCGGGGATTTTCTTCATCAGCTGCGCGATGGTGACCTCGGGATCATCCAGCAGTAAGAGCAGTCCCTCGACGACTTCACCCAGATTGTGTGTGGGAATGTTGGTGGCATACCCCACCGCGATGCCGCCTGCTCCATTGACCAGGAGGTTCGGCACCTTGGAGGGCAGCACGAGCGGCTCCACCCGGGATTCATCATAGTTGGGACCGAAGTCGACCGTTTCTTTGTCGATATCCGCCAGCAGTTCTTCGGCCAGTTTGGTCAAACGCGCTTCGGTATACCTCATGGCTGCTGCGGAGTCGCCATCCATCGAGCCATAATTTCCCTGGCCGTCGACCAGCATGTACCGCATATTAAAGTTCTGCGCCATGCGCACGAGCGTATCGTAGATCGCGGAGTCTCCATGAGGATGGTAATTGCCCATGATCTCGCCGACGATCTTGGCCGACTTCCGGTACGGCCGATTCGCCGCGAGCCCCATTTCGTTCATACCGTGCAGAATGCGCCGATGGACCGGCTTGAGGCCGTCGCGCACATCAGGCAGCGCGCGACCGACGATCACGCTCATGGCGTAGTCGAGATAGGACGAGCGCATCTCGTCTTCGATCGCAATCTGTCCTA
>JACCYV010000016.1 GCA_013696305.1 Nitrospira sp. | reverse complement strand
CACTGAACCCATTCTTCTATTGCGGCAAAGGGTGGACTTTCGTTGACTCCTTCGTCGGCTGATCCATGTTGGGATCTTGCTCTTTCGGCTGAACCGCAGCGCCGGAATTCTCCAGGAGCCGCTTGTCCAGATCGTCGGACGATAGCTGTTGTGACAGATTTCTATCACTCAGGGCCGATGCCTTGCTCAACGCGGACTCCCCGCCCGCATTGGATTGCCCCGGATCATTGGCAAGGGACTGGCCGGTGACCGGATCGATGGCCTTGCCCATGGGGTATCCGGGATGTTGCGGTAACAGCACCGGATTGCCCCATGCCGCGGCAGCAGTCAGCGCTCCTGCGAACATGAACAAGCTTATGAACAGCGAGGCTTTCATAATCAACCTCCTTTACGGGCGGGTGAAATAGGGCATGCCATGCTATTCGGACGAAAGAGCACAGCGACGTACGAATGTGCGACAGGTACGGGAAAGAATGGAGAGGCTGTAAGAAGGCCATGGCTCCATAGAGGCATCCAGAGCTTCCTTTCAGCGTGGCTTCCGCTGAACGCCGTAGTCAAGATCCCGCAAATCCGCCCAGGACGGGCCGGGCCATACCCTAGGGATACCCCCAACGCCAAATGGTCGGAGACGTTATCCTAATCGCCTCCCATATCACCTTATGTTATGTCTCCATGGTGGTACGAATGCTTTCCGCATTCGTGACTTGTCCTGTTTTAGGTGCTAGCAGGCGAGCTTCATGACACTGCCAGTCACGTATCCGAGATGCCACATGTGTCACACACCAACATCATTTCACCAAACAGAGCCCTGACCCATTTCAGGTTAGGACGCCGGGCAACAATGCGCGTGAAAGTTCACTATCAAGTGTCTCTTTCGACTACTTCCACCGCTGCTGGAGAAGGCAATCTCGTGGATCTGTCAGTTGAAGGCTGTCGGATGGAATCTGCCCATCAGCTAGCGGTCAATACCTATGTCTCGTTGAGACTGTTCATTGCCCCGAAAGAAATGCCGATCCTTGTGGACCTTGCCGCGGTGCGATGGGTCCGTAGTGAGGCGTGCGGCATTCATTTTTTGTCCATCCAGCCGCCACAGGTAACCCGCCTGCAAAAATTCCTCGCGTCATCAAAGAAGTCGGAGCAACCTTCCCTGTCGGACGATCTTTAAGGCTTCTGCACAGATCGAAGGATGGCGTCCGCTAGGCAGATGGTCCGAAAGCGGACATGATCATTGTGGGATTGCAGGGTTCCGAGCAGGGCCAGGCACTGTCGAAGCCCCGGGCACCTGAGCGCCCGGGACGGCACCGGGAGCGCCCGCTTGCGAAGGCATGCTTCCCATAGGCACACCCATCATCGGCGGCATGAGCATGGAGAACGAGGAGGCATTCGGATGCTGAAACATCCAGTCGCTATAGGACTTCCGGCCTTCGAAATGACGTATGGCAAGGGGGAAATCCCGCTCTTTGATCGGCTTGGCCTTACTCTTGGTCCGCACCCCCATGATGCCTCCGGTCGGCGCGCGAATATATTCCCAATCCCCCCCTCCCATCGGGTCCTGGTAGGCTTTTCGCAAGTACGGCTTGGGTGCTCGTGTCAGCTCCCCCAGCGACTGCGGATAGACCTCCGCAGTCATCACGCGCCCAATCTTCATCGTGGCCGAATACAGAGACAAGGCATTCTGAATCTCAATCCCCTTCGCCATGAGATCCGCCTCTTTCTCACGTTGCACCATGACGGTCCACTGGCGAGCCGTTGCGGATGCCGAAATGCCGATCAAGACGATCGAAAACATCAAGGCCAGATACGTGACGCCCCGGTGATTCTGGAGATGATTCGGCAACCCCATCAGTATCTTAGTTGGGCTGTGCCCCCGTTGAAGGTTCGTCCGTGACTGGAATGACCTGTGTGATTTTTGAAGCCAGGTCCTGCAGCGTGATCTCGGTGGGCGAGACCGCCTTGACCAAGACCTCCCCGGCAATGGTGTCTCCTATTTGGAGCAAATGCATCTCCTCGTCCTTGACCACGACTGCCATGGTCTTTTTTTTCAGCTGACCGTCCCCCACGGCCATGAATCCCACATATCTGAACAGATTGAGCTCGGTGGCAATCCGTAGCCGTTTAATTTCTTCAGCCGTCGGCCCCTTCTCTTCTTCAACGAGTGGCTCGGCTGCGTCCGAAGGCGGAGTCGCGGGTTTGGCGTGCCCTCGGGAACGACCCCGACGAGAAGGAGCCGGATCCGGAACTGCGACCGGCTCCGCCGGGGGCAGTAGACTGGCAAAAATGTTGCGCGGCGCGGAAAAGGTCGCCTGACGCTGCCCTTTGATGGCGGCAAGCCGTTCAAGGTTGACCTGCAGACCGCCACTCACGGGACTCGCGGGCGCACGGCCGCCGACTTTCGGCCCGGTGACGTGCGCCAATGGCACCCGCTCTTGCTCAGCGGAATGCCCGAATTGCCACATGAGCAATCCGACCCAAAGCGCCACGAGGCTCAAGAGAAACAGCACTTGATTCCTGCTGACTCGATTCATAGGACTTACGGCACCGGGGATTGGAGATGCTCGCCCCGCAGATAGGTCGAAATCCGGATATTAAAGGTCAACTGCTGGTCCTGGACATTGCCCGAGCGGACCAGGTTCAGGTCCTCAATGAACAACAACTCCTCTGCTGATTCCAGATTATAGAGAAACCGCCGGAGATCCTCATAATGACCCGTTACGGTGCCCTGGAGCACCGCCTTGGTTGCATCAGGCATCGCGGTCTTTTCGGTCTTGTATGAAAGCGCCGGCAATGTCACCCCGTCCCGCTTCGCCTCTTCCGTCACGCCGAGAGCGAGCGGCGCAAAATCACGGAACAACGGCAGCACTGCCCACACACGCTTAAGATCGGCTTTGGCCTTCTTCGCCTCCTTATGCCGGCCGAGTTGCTGTCGCACCTTTATCCATTCGGCTTCGAGCCTGACCTGTTCCTGCTCGGCTGCCCCCAATACCAACGCATGGATGCCATAACTGAGTACAAACAAACCCGCGACGAAGGCCAGCCAGGGGAGGATCGGGGCATAGGGTTGGCGCAGGGCGTGCTGGAGGCGGTCCATTCCAGGGAACATCATGGGGTGCGATTCCGATATCGTATGGACAGGTCGAACTCCACCAATCCGTTGCTCATGTCACGGTGCTGTCCCAGCACGGGCTCCTTGAATTGAGGATGATCTTGAAAGGTCACGGTCAAGGTCGTGACATCCTCCAGCGCCCTGGCAGAACCGGTCAGCATGATCGTGGCATTTGCAGGGTCGAGCCGGATACTGTTGACGGCGATCCTCTGCGGAATGGCCCGTTCCAGCTCTGTCAGAAACCGGGTCCAAGAAAAACTACGCTTCTCGATCAACTGGTTGGCAAAGTCGATCTCCTTGGGCAAAACCAGGAGAGCCGCCTCCGACAGATCAATGCCTTCCTGCTGCGCATCTTTCAACAATTCGCGGTCTCGATCCTGAACCTGATTCAAGGCCGACTCCATGGATTGAACATCCTGCCAGACGAGCCACGCTCGCGAGATGTCCCACAGCATGGCCAGACCGATCGCTCCCGCCAACAACATAATCACCAGCCGGGCCGGGGCGAGGTACCAGCGATACCGGCTGCTCAGGTTGATGGCAAATGCGCCGGTTCGGCCAGATGGCTGCCCGACACGCATCACCACATCACGAAGCGCGGAGATCAGATGGCTTGCCGACATGGCCTATACCACCCCTGCGATCGCCGGCAGAGCGGCAGTGGTCTGCGGTCCCACGATGGTGCCCCCTCCATATTGTCGTATGCGGTCCCAATCCAAACCCCTGACCGGAACTCCCAGGCCTTTTTCCAATAGCTGGTGCAAACCAGGCCCCATCGCCTCATCAGCGATAAGGACGGTCTGGCTGATAGATAGATCCGGCATCTGCTGCTGGCACGCGTATATAGAATCTGCGCACTCCTGAACGATGCGGTCAAGGTCTGCCTGGTCCGAACCCGACGCCCGTGAAACCCCGGAACCGATCCCGCCCTGTAGTTTCGAGCGGAGAAACACCAGCGTCCCCTGATGAAAGATAAAGGCCGTTACGCCGCCGTCCGTCGCATTCACCCACAAAAAATCAGCCGTCAGCCGGCCCGTGCGCCACGATCCCTGCGCCCATAAATTAAACAGACGTAGACTGGAGACATCCACTTCCTGGGGGATCAAGCCCGCTGCTTCACAGACTGCTTCATACTGAGCCAGAACGGATTCCTGCACGACGACGGCCAGCACCGTGCACGGGCCGTCGCCGGATCCCGTCGGATCGGATAAGACGTGGGAAAATACCTTGGCTCCGCTGAGCGACAGTAACTGCTCCTGCCCCAACCGCCAGCGTACCAATGCCTCGCGTTCCTCGGAGCTCCACGGCAGATCCTGAAGTCGCAAAACCGCTAACCGGACGGCGAGGTCGGGAAGGATCACAGTGGCCGCTCGAGGAACCCCTGCAGCGGAGGATCGATCGGTGGCCTGTGTGGCGGCGGAGCCGGCAATCGCACGAATATGAGATTCCAGCTCATGTGGCAAGGCAATGTTCGGCTCTAACGGCGACAACCGCATGACGCCTTCGGGGAGAGCCGACACCACGCACTGGTACCGTGGCCGGCCACGCCAGTTTCGATGTACCTCGGCCCAGGCCAAATCGTGCGCGCCGATTTTCAGACAATACTGCGGACGACTCGTGATCCAATCCCACATCGGTTAGCGCTCTTCACTGAAGGTCACACGGTTGATTTCGCGGAGCGTGGTCTCCCCCGCCAGCACTTTCTTCACGGCGGACTGTCGCAAGGTAATCATGCCGTCCGTCACCGCCCGGTAGCGGATTTCCGACAGCGCGCGATCGGCGAGAATCATTTCCTTGATTTCATCCGTCAGGTCCAGAAATTCGGTAATGCATTTCCGGCCACGGTAGCCGGTATCATGGCATTCAGGGCAGCCTTTTCCCTCATTGAACGTCGCGCTCTTGTATTGCTCGTAGTCAAGTCCGGATTCTTCGGCCAGCGCCTGATCGAGTACCACCTGATGCCGGCAATCAGGACAGATTATCCGGATCAAGCGTTGCGCCAAGACGCAGGTCAATGCCGCCAAAAAGTTATAGGAATCGATGCCCATCGAGGCAAACCGTCCGATCACGTCAAAGACGTTGTTGGCATGCACCGTCGTCAACACCAAATGGCCGGTCAAGGCCGATTGAATGGCTATCTGTGCCGTTTCCGCATCCCGGATTTCACCGACCATGATTTTGTCCGGATCGTGTCGCAGAATCGATCGTAACCCGCGGGCAAATGTGAGGCCCTTCTTCTCATTCACGGGGATTTGCACCACCCCCGGCAGTTGATACTCCACCGGATCTTCGATGGTGATCAGTTTGTCCTCCTGGATGTTCATTTCACTGATCGCGGCGTACAGCGTGGTGGTCTTTCCGCTCCCGGTCGGACCGGTCACAAGGACCATCCCGTAGGGCCTCGTGATAGCTCGCCGAAACCGCTTGAGGTCTTCGGGATTGAACCCCAATCGGTCCAGCCGCAGGGTGGACACGCCGCTGGTAATCGCCTCCCGATCCAGAATTCTGATCACGACGGATTCACCGAATACACTCGGCAAAATCGACACACGAAAATCGACTGTTTTCCGATCGAGCCGCATCCGGAAACTCCCATCCTGCGGCACACGCCGTTCGGCGATGTCGAGGTCGGACATGACCTTGAGACGGGACACGAGCGGCGGATGCAGCTTCACATCGAGCGGATCCATGGCCGAGACCAAAATACCGTCCACTCGAAACTTTACGATGGTGGCGCGATCCGTCGCTTCAATGTGAATATCACTGGCCCGGCGCTGCATGGCGCTCAACAGAGTCGTGTCGAGCAGCTTGACAACGGGATTCTGGTCTTCACCAAAATGATCGACGGTCAAGACTTCCTCGCCCCGCTCGTCTTCCTTCACGAGGACCGACCGGTACTCCGCCTCTAGTTCGCGCAGGGCCTGACTCGACCCTTCACTCCGCTCCAGGGCGGCTCGAATGGCCGATCGCGAGCTCACGACGTAGTGCAGGGTGCGATTGAGGACTATTTCTAGTTCATCCAATGCCAGCAGGCTTTGGGGATCGGAAATCGCAATAGTCAAGACGCCGGCCTCGTCCTTCACCGGCACGAAAGGATGTCGCCGCATCAACTTCACCGAGATGGTGTGATAAAACTCCGAATCCACGCGGAAACCGGTAAGCGGGTCATAGGGAAGCCCATACTGCGCGGCGAGCGCGTGGGCCAGTTGGGCTTCGGAAATTGTGCCTTCTTCGACGAGGGTTTGACCGAGCGCGGTGATACTCCCTCCCAGACGATTCAACACCTGATCGACGGTCCGTTTCGGCAGGATTCCCTCGCGCACCATCACATCGGCAAGCGACGGGCGTGTGAGGTGACGTTGCATGAGCATCCTGATTCCCTCCGAACCTGGCGCGGGTCGCGACACCTGTGGGGGTTCGCCCGCCGCAGCGCCGTTGAATTATTGAACCGTTCCCGCCATCTGAAAAATCGGCAAATACATAATGATGACGATGCCTCCGACCAGGAGGCCCATGACCAGCAACAAGACCGGCTCGATCCAGGTCGTCAACTGACTGAGCCGCACATCGAGATCGCCTTCGTAAAATTCGGCCACATCCCGCAACATCGGCTCCAATGATCCCGTTTCCTCCCCCACCGACAACATTTCAATGGCCAGCTTCGGCAATATTTGCGGACGCTCGATGGCCGCAGCCAGCGTACTCCCTTCGCGAATTTCGTTCACGGCCGACACCAACCCACGCGACACGAAGCGGTTCGAGACGGCGCCGCGGGCGATTTCAAGCGCTTCCACCAACGGGGTGCCTCCGGCCAGTACCGTGGCCAGCGTGCGGGTTAATTGGATGGTGTGGTGTTGCACGAGGATCACCCCAAGGAGCGGCAATCGCAACATCTGCCGGTCTACGGACAATCGACCGGCAGGGGTTTGATACCATCCGCGTCCCAGCACCGTGGCCGCACCGATCACAATCGCCACTGGAATGAGCTGCGCTTCGCCTATGTGAATCGCCGCGATGAGAAAGCGAGTCGCCGTCGGTAAGGTTGCCGACGATTCTCCATAGACCGATACGAAGGTCGGCATCACGTAACTTAAGAGAAATCCGACCACCGCGATGCCGACAACCACGAGGAACGCCGGATAGGCCAGCGCCTTCGTGACTTTCTGGCGCAGGGCGATCATCAGTTTCAAATACGCAATATAGCGTTGTAACACCTCCGATAAATTCCCAGACTGCTCACCGGCACGAATCGTGGCGAGGTATAGATCCGAGAAGTAGGTGGAATGCTTGGCCAGGGCCTCCGAAGCCGAAGCCCCTCCGCGAATATCCTGCCGGATTGCCTTCAGCGCTTCTCGAAAGGGAGCCCGTTGCGTCCGATCAATGAGAAGATCCCAGACACGCAGGATCGGCAGCCCGGCTTTGATGAGGGCCAGCAACTCTTGATTGAATACGAGGAAGTCTTGAAGGGGGAGTTTGCCCCAGCGCCCCATCGTAAGCCCCGGCACGCCAAAGCCTGCTCCCCGCTTGGCGAGACGGAACACCAACAGGCCATCGGCTTCCAGCTTGGCGCGTACCAAGTGCTCGTCCTCACCTTCGACATGCCCCTCGAAGGTCGTTCCATCGGCGCGAGCCGCTCTGTATGAGAACACAGCCATGGGATCATTCGGATCGACATATCAGGTGGTGACCGACCGCGCTATCCGAACGTGGGTGACGAGACACATCTGCAAATTCGTCCGGTGTCACCGAGGCTCCGGTAACCGGAGCGTCCGACCAACCACAATGAGATTGTTCGGCAGACCATTGAGTAGTCGAAGAGCTTCAAGGTTGACCTTATGGCGACGCGAAAGCCGCCACAAGGTTTCCCCGTTCTGAACGACGATCGTACGGATCGGGACTACCGTGGCCGTTTCCGGAGTAAACACTGGAACCGGCTTCGACTCTTCTGGAACTGGTTCTTCTGGAACCGGTCTGGCATCGATTACCATGTGCGAGGATGGTGAAGGGGGTTCTTCTTCAGGGGGGAGCGGCCACACGACCGCTTTATCCCGCAGACCCGCCGAAGCCGGCACAACGCCGTCTGCACCAAGTTGATATGTCTTGCCCTGATAAGGCGCTACCAGAGAAGACTGCCTGAGCCGGCTGTGCAGCGGGTGGACTGCTTGAGCAACCCGCTCTCGCTCGATGCGTGCCGAGGCCAATTCCTCTCGCTGCAACTCAATGATCTGCCGGGCATCCCCCAAACGTCGCTCCGTCTCCCGCAACATGCCCTGAAGTTGCGCGCGTGCTACATGGGCCTCAGCCAGATCCCTCCGCTGCTCATCGAGCTCAGCCCGCAAATCGGCTGCCGTGCGTTGCGCTTCGCGTACCGCAATCTTGAGGGAATCCGCCGCGACCTGCACATCAGCGTGGGCCGACTCCGCGATCGGTTCCAAGCGCGCGCAGCCTCCCCACAGCGGGACAACCAGTACAGTGACAATCCACCAGCCTGCCCGCAAACCAACGGCCATCCGATGAGCAGGAATATATCGTTGAATCTCGGTGTTCATAGCGTTACCATTGGTTATAGGGAACTCCGTTGGTACCGACGAGTTCGGAACCGGAAAACACATCGACCATGCCGCCTTCCGCTTGATCGACCATTTCCTGCCATGACGAGGTCCCCCCGGTGATCGGATCGGTCGGAACCCGCCGAAGATACCCGGCCGATACCAACGCCTGAATAGTCTCCGGATACTTCCCCTTGTCGGCCCGATGCTGATCGATGACATCGCGTAGCGAGAACAGGTCTTGGCGCAGAGCGCCTTCCTTCGCCTTGACGATCGCGGCGTGATAGGAAGGAACCGCTAACGTGGCGAGAATCCCGACGATCGTCACCACAATCATCAATTCGATAATCGTAAATCCCTGCGATGACGAGACCGGCCATATTTCTCTACCACTCTCGGTACTTGGTTCCATCCAGCGCAAGCTCTTGACTGTGAGTCGTGACATCGTACACGTCTTCTCCACACCAATCTTTGACACTGGGGGGATCTCGATAACAGCGCAAGCGCCACCCTTCGGCTCCCGTCATGGGATCCGGAGGAATCGATCGCAGGTACCGTTTGATGGTCGTGCCACGCACATTGGCTTGTTCGCCCGTCAACTTGACCCCCAGCAACACATCCAGTGACTTCGGATAGCCGAAAGGGCCGGTCACATCCTTACAGCTTAACCGATTCTTGACGCAGGCGGGTCCCGTCAGGGTATCGCCGTCACGCGACCATTCGAGACGAAACGTGTCGATGGCCGCCCGGATCACCCGCAGGTTTTGCCGCAGTTCGATTTCCTTGGTTCGTTTGGATGACACCTTGGTGAACGGCAGCGCAACCGAGGCTAAAATGGTGAGAATCGTCAGGGTAACGAGCAATTCAAGCAACGTGACACCGGACTGTTTCACCGCACTCTCACCACTCCTTTGGCTTCTCCCCTGCCCTCCGGAACGTCGACACCGGCGTGTTTCGCCACCTGCAGATGCAATGGCGACACGCCGGGAACTTTCGCGAGAAACGTCAGCCGTAACAGACGACCGTCGTCCTTGGTGGCACTCGTGGACCGATGCAGGCGCAGTTCGACGACGCCATCGGTCGAGTGCGAGGCGACCGCCACGGCGGCCTTGCCGGCTTCGGTGCCCAAGGCCTCGCCCAGGGCGGCATCCCGAAACTCGATGATCTGAGGATCAAAGTCCAAAGTGAAGATCTCGGTATCCAGTCCCTGCACCTGTTTCGCTAGAACATCCACGCGAAATTCTTTCCCTGCCTGAACAGCGGCATCCGCAGGCTGAATGGACAACTGCAGACTAGTCGGAACCAATTCCGAGACCGAGGCTTCTCCTCTGGGCTTTTTCGAGGAACTTTTCTGATAGACCGTGGCCACATCACTGGAGGCCGAAGCGCGAGCCGACACCTTCTTGGGCTGCATTGCAAACAACGGCGACGTGGCATAGACGGATTCGGTCCCCGACCAGAATGCCTGTCCCTGTGGCCCGGGTAGACGCACCGAGTTGACGATATGCGGCGTGATCGTGAGGATCACTTCCGTCGTGACCCGTTGGGTCTTGAATGAACTCAGCAGATTGCCCAGGATGGGAATTTGATCGATCCAGGGAATCGTGACTTTGGTTCGCCGGTCTTCTTCCTGCAAAAGGCCTCCCAGCACGATGGTTTCCCCGTCACGCACGTTTAACATCGTTTCGGCAGACCGGTTGCCGAACTTGAACTGGCTGATCGGTGGAGATTGCTGCAACAGGACGGTGTCTCCCAGGCGAATGACCTCGATCTTCATCTTCAGCGAGAGCTCACTCCCAAGGTGGATGTTCGGCTCGACCGTCAATTTGACGCCGGTGTCGCGAAATTCGATGGAGGTCACCGTGGAGGTCGTCGGAACGGCACCGGTTGCGGCCTGGCCCGGCAACACGTTCGTGGTGGACAGTAGGATCGGTTGTTTGTCGCCGATATTGACCTCGGCTTTTTTGTTGTTGAGCACCCGTATCTTCGGTGCCGCCAAGGTCTTGGCGTCGGTAATTTGCTTGAAGAAATCCAGCTGCACATTCGTCGGGAGCTTAAAGAGGTAACTATCCTGTCCTAAGCTGGCCAGTTGCCGAAAGGTAAGCTGCTGCGCGAGAGTTCCGGCAATCACATCCGTGAATCCGGGTGGCACGAGAGCAGCGGCGATTTGTTTCGGGTAATTAAGTCCATAGGTCTGATCGACGGTCCGATTGACCTCCAGCACCTCCACATCGAACAGGACCTCCGAATCTTCGCGATCATTGGCCTGAATGATTTTCTCCGCTAATTCTACTTTCTCGGGCTGATCACGAATGACAATGGTATTGAGTGGCTCATTTCCATGGATGTGCTTAACGTCCAGCATGGTTTTCAGCAGCGCAACCATATCCTTGGCCTTGGCCGAGGACAGATAGAACGTCCGAATGATCAGGTCTTGGTACTGTTCCTGTTTCTGCTTCGTGTTTGGGCTGATGATAAAGAGGGTCGGCCCCGCCTTTTGCGCAAAGAGACTATTGCTGTTTAAGACCAAGGTTAACGCTTCGTCGAATGGCTTGTCCTCCAGCGAGACGGTCACCGGATCATTTCGCACATCTTTGTCGAAGACGAAATTGACGCGCGCGGCCTTGCCCAACGCTTCCAGCACTTCCTTCAAGCCCGCATTGCGGAACTGCAAGGTCACCGGCTGTTTCTGCCGCTCGTCTCGCCCCAAGGCATGCTCCTCTTCTGAGAGGCGTGCGACTCCCTCCAGTGCTTCCTTAAACGAAGGGTCGAGCTCCACAGCCCGCATGTACCCTTCCATGGCTTCACTCACTCGGCCGAGCTGCACCAAACGTTCCGCCTCCCGATAGCGATCACGGGACTCTTTCAGCCGCAACGCTTCGGTCAGACCAGATTCGTGATCCTTGCTTGTCGGCTCGATCGTCAAGGCGCGTTTGAATTCATCGGCAGCCTGGTCAAGCTGACGATCCTTCAAAAGCTGCCGCCCTCGCTCCTCATGCATCGCGGCCGCGCGCTCTCTCGCAATCGCATACTTGTTTTGAAGCGACGGCTCGAAGGGGTCTTCTTTGAGCGCCTGCCGATAGGCGACGGAGGCTTCTTCCCAGTTCCCGGCTGCAAGATGCTGATCTCCTCGCTTGATGTCAGGGGACGTCAACGTGCCACAAGCCGTCGTAACAAGGCAGCACAACAGGCAGGCGGCCGTGAGGAGAGGCCGACGGAAG